>DUPI01000070.1 GCA_012838395.1 Mollicutes bacterium | reverse complement strand
CTTGTTGTAAACAATGATACTAAAAACTTACTTTTTTCAATAACTAACCCGTTCATAGTTCCATCACTACCTATAATAATATCAATAATATTTCCGATTTTTTTACCATCATTAACATTAACAACATACAACACACTAATAATTATTTATTCTCAAAATAGTATAAATATCTCTTTCCTCGTGGTAACTAACATTTATTTTTTGTCCTTCTTCTACAAAAGGAAGAACATTAGGTTTTACCTTTATTGAAACCTTATATTTATCATTAAGATTATCGACAAAATAATAATAAGATATTCCATCAATAAGTGCCGTTTTAATTTTCGAAAGGGTAATATCTTTAGTCATAACATTACTTTCACCAACATGGCGTTCATCATTACCTAAATAATTTAGGGCTGCTGCTTTAATGCCTTCTTTAGCATCACTAACAACTACCTTTTGATAATCAACTACATCTACAAAGGCATACATTTTAACAAGTCCTGCTCGATCTTTAAGCGATAATAAGTAAGTTGGTTTATTATTCAAATTGATTAACAGCGGAAATGTAGCACGGTATTCCATTTGTTGAACTTGTCCCTCAGCACTAGCCATAGCAGAATATTCTTCAGCACCAGCAACTGAATAAAAAACCGTTTTTTTAGTTCGAAGATTAGTTAAAATAAAACCAACATTTGATTCATCACTTGCTACCGAAGTAATACCAGTGTATAAATAAACATCATCATTCATTACGGTATAATTATAGCCTTCAGTTGTGACAACAACATCTTTTTGACCAAACACCGAGTTAATGTAACCCTTTTTATATTTCCCCCAATCATTAACTTGTTCTAAAATTAATTCTGGTGGATAAACGTGGTCAACCCACGTCGGAATTTCATTGACTTTATATTTAGTTGTTTCTCCAGTAATAGGATTTAAAATAACAATACCCGTTACCTCGCGACGAAGTCCTATTCCAGCATATTGGATTGTTGGAACGATCCAATAAGGATTACCATTGTTATCAATCTCAAATTTTTCTTTTCCAAAAACTTCAAATGGATAATTAAATCTTAATTTGCGCTGCAGGTTTTCATTAAAAAGAGCTGAGGGCATATATTTCATACCCTTATCTAATTTAACTAACTCAGCCTTACCATTTACTGAATTAAGAATAATATATCCTTTTACTCCACCCTTACGATTCGTAAAATATTTAATAGCGTTGGCATACTCTAAGGGTGTTACTCTTACAATATCATTTTTATAGTTGATTTGAGTATATAAATTAGATACTGAAAATTGAGAAACTAATTCAGTCATTTGACCCATAACTCGATCTCCTAACTTTTGACTAGAATCCTTATCAAGTAATGGTAATGAATTAAAATCAACCTCACTAACATCTTCTTCAAATACTCCATCTTCTTTAATACTTATACGATTGTAATATCTCTTGGCATTAAAAAATGGTGAATTAACAATATTAATTAAGATTAGGATAGCAAAAATAATTGGTATAGATAAAATCCAATAATATTCACGCTTTGAGTGTTCCTTTTTTTTACTAAGTTTAAGTATTATGTTTTCATTTAATTTTAATTGATTAATCTCTGTACTAATATAATAAATAACAATTACAATTAAGGCATATGGATAAAACTCAGGTGCACTAAGATTTATCGGTGGAAGCATAAAATAATATAATAATGCTCCTAAAATAATTGTAATAACGAATGGCATAATTTTTCTTTTCATAACTACCTCCTACCTAATTATAACATTTTTTGCTAATATTTAGAAGAAACTTTCAACTTTTTAATAACCTTTTTTTCAATTCTCGAAATATATGACTGACTAATATTCAATAATTCAGCCACATCCTTTTGAGTCATTTCATTATAATTATATAAACCATACCTTAGTATCATTATTCGTTTATCTCGATTATTCAATTTGTTTATTTCTTCATAAAGAAGTTGCTTTTCCACTTCTTCTTCAATCCCTTTGGTTACAATATCAGGTTCAGTCCCTAAGATATCTTCTAAGTGCAATTCATTACCTTCAGCATCATAACTAAGACTATCTTCAAAACTAATCTCCCCTCGACGTTTTTTGTTTTTTCTTAAAAACATTAATATTTCATTATCAATACAACGAGAGGCGTAGGTTGCTAGTTTAATATTTTTATCTAATTTATAGGTATTAATACCTTTTATTAATCCAATCGTACCAATACTTACTAAATCTTCTAAATCTATTTTAGTATTCTCATATTTTTTAGATAAAAAAACAACTAATCTTAAATTGTGTTCAATCAATTTCGCTCTTGCCATTTCATCTCCTTCACCAGCTTTTAATACATATTTTACTTCTTCTTTAGATAATGGTTCTGGTAACTTATCGGAACTACCAACATAAAACAGACTTTTATTAACCTTAAAAAAATTTAATAAATAATTAATTATTTTCTTCATTTTATCCCTCCAATAATCGCTGATTCAAAATACAATTAACACCATCTATCCCTGTTTCTTCATGCATAATTCCAACTAAAAAGTTAGTTTTAGCCCCTATTCCCTTAATTATAATTTTATAGGGAATAATACATTTTAATAAGCCATTATTATTAACAGTACGATAAGGAACTAAGATTGTTTTTAAATTATCTACATCATAACTCAAATAATTATAATTAACTAAGATAACTGGTCGCTTAAAAAAAGGATCTATTAATTTATTACCAGTATCTAAAAAACCGGTTAAATTAATTTTTTGAGTTTCCGTTAAAAATAATTCTACTTCATAATAATTAGTGTAATGATTTTTAAGTTTAAGACCTTGTCTAACATAAGTATATATAATAATTGGTGATAATATTACTAACAAAATATAATTAATACTAAGACCATGGTGATAAAAGATTAGTCCTTCTTGCTTATAAGAAAACTCAACATTTAAATAATATAAAAAACCACCAAGCAGAATACTAGATATATATAAATAAAGAAGATTTTTTAAAGTATATCTTATATCCTTATATCCAAAAGAAATAATTATCATTAAGACACTAATTATAAATTTAATTATAAAAAGTTCAACAGAATTAATTTTTATAAATAAAATGAAAATACTCATACTACCAATAAAAGCTCCGGAAATTATTTTCCAAATTTTAGCATTCCTTCTAAGTAAAATAGAAACACTTAATAAAAGTAACAAATCAAATCCAAAATTAATAAAAAAAATTAAGTCTAAATAAAGAGTCATAATATCACCAATTATATTATAAAAAAAAGACACAAGTTATTGTGTCGATTTGTGTCCGTTTATTTTAAAGTCCTCTTTTTCTTAAGAAAGTTGGAATTTCTGTTTCAGTTACTGCCTCATCTATTTCTTGATGAAGTTCTTCTCTTCTTGTATAAGGATGATAAAGTGGAGCACCTTCTTCTTCAAATCCTGTTGCAATTACGGTAACAATGATTT
>DUPI01000013.1 GCA_012838395.1 Mollicutes bacterium | reverse complement strand
TAATTGACAAATTATATTTATTTAAAGTTTATTTAAAATTGAAAAAAATGGTTAGTGTAGGTAAAGATACAAAAGATATTACTATTTTGTGTAAAGAATTAGATTATTTAATTAGAGAACAAAAAAATGATCGTTCTAATGTATGGGAAATATACTCATATATTGCCCGTGCTGAACAAAAACTACCGACAGATACTTTAGTGGACTTAAAAAATGACTTTGTAATTTATTTAGACCAATTGAGCAAAGGTTTAGTTGTTAATGAATTATATCTTCTAAATCAAAAAGGAAAAGTAGCTCATGCTGATAAATATGAAAGTGATTTTAATATAAATTTTGAAAATGTATTGCGAAATAGGGAAAAAATTACTAACAAACAGTTTGTTATTAAAAGCAAAAAATAAATAAATAAAAAAACAATGAGTAGAAATATATTACTCATTGTTTTTATGTACTGGGGTTTCTAATAAAAGGATTTATTATAGCTTTAAATAGTTGTAGGGTGATTATATAAAAGTTATCTTATTTTCTCAAAAAAGTTGAAATATAAAACTTCTTGTGGTAATCTATAAGTATAGTAATAGAAGGAGGATTTGTTATATTTAATGAAAAAAATTGAGGCTTTACCTTAGTAGAGTTATTAGCAGTAATAGTAATTATTGCTTTTATATCAGTGATTATCATTCCTTCAATAAGTAACACGATTGTTGAGTCTGAAAAAGCGACTTTTGAATCACAAGCAAGAGGAATTGTTAGATCAGTAAGTATGAATTTAAAAGAATTGAAATGATTGGAGATATACCACCTGAAATAACCTTTCAATTTACAAATGGTGTTGAAACGTCTAATGTTGCGGATGCTAAATTGGAATATGACGGTGAAAAAGTGAAAAATGGCATCGTTAAAATCAATGATGATGGTGAAGTTGCCTTTGCTATTTACAATGAACAATGGTGTGCTACTAAAAAATATAATCTTAACGATATTGTTATTAAGGCATTTACTACAAAAGCTAATTGTAAAATATAGAACTTGTTAATATAAGTATATTATTAATGGTAGGAATAGAGATAAAAAGATAATTTTTAGTTACAATGTACAGAAATCTATAATAGATTCTGTATTTTTTTAATAAAATAAGTTTTAAACATAAAATGTTACTATTTAAATGTCAAAGTATTAAAACACTAAGTGTGAGAGGTTGATTAATTGCAATATTTTTGAGATAATATATATAATAAAAACTATGATAATTGATATAAAAACTAAAAAAAGAATGGAAGGGATTTAATTTTAATCATTGTGATTATATTAAATTGTGGTGACAATATGAAAATACTTTGTTTAGGGCATGCAGCCTATGATATAACAGTTCCACTTGATGAATATCCAGATGAAAATACGAAAAATCGTGTTGACACTCGTGTTGAATGTGGTGGTGGTCCAGCTTCCAATGCTGCTTATTTACTTGGAAAATGGGGTATGGATGTTTATTTTGCTGGTGTTGTTGGTAATGATGAATATGGAAGAATTATTAAACAAGAATTCGAAAGTGTTAATGTTAATACAGAATATTTGGAATTAAGTTCTAAATATAGGACAACTTCTAGTTTTATTGTTGCTAATAAAAGTAATGGTTCTAGAACGATTTTAACTTATCGTTCGAAGGAAATGAAAATGAGTGGTTTGAATCTCAACTTTTCCCCAGATGTTATTTTAATTGATGGACAAGAATATGATATTTCGAAACAGGTATTGAGTGAATACCCAAATGCTATAAGTATTATTGATGCTGGACGTCCAACACCGAAAATAATTGAATTGTCAAAAATGGTTAATTATTTAGTGTGTTCAAAGGAATTTGCTGAAGAAGTTTCGGGAATAGCCATTGATTACAATGATAACCAAACACTTATTGATTTGTATAGTAAAATGAAACAAATATTTAAAAACACCATTGTTGTTACTTTAGAAAAAAAAGGTTGTTTATATGAGTTCGATGGCCAAATTAAGATTATGCCTTCTATAAAGGTTAAAGCAGTTGATTCAACTGGTGCAGGTGATATTTTTCATGGTGCCTTTACTTATGGAATTGTTAAACAATTAGCTTTTGAAAAAATTCTGAAGATTTCTAATGTTACTGGAGCTTTATCGGTTACCAAAATAGGTGGTCGTAATTCGGTTTTTAGTTTAAAAGAGATGAAAGAAGCATACAATGAATTTGAATGATATTATATTTATAGATCAATTTCCTAAACTCGATCTTCATGGTTTAGATCGGGATTGTGCTAAACTCTATATTAAAGATTTTATAAATGATAATATTAAAATGAAAAATGAAATTATTGTTATAGTTCATGGTGTTGGTCAAGGTATTTTGAAAGAAACAACACATCAATATTTAACTAATAATAAACACATAATTGATTTTAAAACATTTTACTACAACCAAGGTTGCACGATTGTGCAACTTAAAATTTGACAATTAGTGCAAAATATGCTATTTTAATATAACTTTTATAGAAAGGAAAAACCAATCTAAAGTATTGTACATATCCACAAATTAACATTTTTCAAATTTATGCTTGACAATTTACTTATCTTATGTTAGTATATGTGGCAAATCAAAGGGGGGATTTATATGTATAATGAAAGAAATAGTGAATTTTCAATCAGAGATATAGTTTTGCAATTATTATTTGTAGTATTATTTGTATTTATATTACTGTGGTTATTTCCAACTAAAACAGATATAAATAAATTAGCTAACAAGAACAATAAAGGTGATGTTTCACTGGATGCTTTATATGCAAGAATATTTAATGAAAATGTTCTTAATATGAAAGAAGCTGGAAAGGATTACTTCACGACTGAGAGAGTACCTAAAAAAATTGGTGACAAAGTTACTATAACTTTAGGTCAAATGTTAGAGAAAAAGTTATTATTACCTTTTGTTGATAGCGAAGGTAGACAATGTGATTTAACTAAATCTTATATTGAAGTTACTAAAAC
>DUPI01000069.1 GCA_012838395.1 Mollicutes bacterium | reverse complement strand
TATTTTCTAATTCTTCAATTTTATTTTCCACTTCTAATATTTCTTTAATGTTAGAATTATTCTCACGATGAGTAATTGAACCATTATTACTTGTTACTATGACTTGATCTCCTAAGTACATATAATCTTTATTTATATTTTTCTCTCCTAACTCTATACCTTAATACTGTTTTTAATTTATCCCTATCAACTCGGCGCGCATCTGATAAATATATTTCTCGATGAACTAAAGTTTTAATTTCTAAATTATTAGCCTTAATAAACTCTTTCATCTTTTCAAATGTTTCTGGTTCACTATCATAATCACCAATGTGCAACATTTGAACTGATAAGCCATCTTCTATTTCATCTAGATAAACTTCTTTTAATAACTTATTTGGTTTTTTTGTACTTGCAATTTCAAATGCTTTCATAAAAAGCTCATTAGTAACAAAATCTGGTTGTTTAATCATGATGGTATATAAAAGTTCATCTTTAAGAAGCGTCTTACTTTTTCTACCTTCTTCAGTTAAATCCCATAATCCTTCAAGCGGATACACAGTATATTCAAAATAACCATCAGGTGTATAGCCATTTCTCGGCATCATTCTTACCGTATAAGACAAGGTATATAACACTTCAATTCTTTCGGAAAAATCTTTGTTATTTGGATTCCCTTTTCCTTTGATACAAAAATATTTACTTTTAGGAACATTAACTAAAGTTGGTTTTTGTTTTGGTAAATAAATATCTTTTTCTTCTTTTCGCCACTCGTATTTCATATCTTATCCTCTTTCTCAATATATTATAACATATTGAATTATAAACTAAAGTCTAAAACTTTTTAACAAGATATTTTTTATTATTCGAAACTAATTCACTTATTGTTAGTTCTAAAGCGTTTTCTACTTTTTCTAAATCTCTACTTCCATCGTTATTGAAATTCATTAATTTTAAACATTGAATAATATCAGAATCATTAATTCTATCATGCAATAAAATAATGTTTTTCATAAACGAAGGATCATTTTTATGTTCATTGTATAAATGAGTTCCAAAAACAGCACCCATTATATACCAACTATAAAAGTAAATATTAAAATCGTTATTATCAATAAATTGATTCATATGCTCTATATTATCTTTATATTTATCATTGTTACCGTAAAATAATTCATAAGAACTTTCCGAAAGACTACCTAAATTTTTGAAAAGCAACAACATTTCATACTTAATTTTAGTTTGTTTGGCAAGTATATAAAAAGTATAGTATAATCTTTTTTTCCACAGTAACATATCTTCTTGATATCCTAATTCCTTTAAATAATCTGCACAGATTAATGATTCTGCACAAGCTAATGCCTCGGTTAATAAATCACTAAGTTGATTTCTTCTAATATCTGGTTGGTCCCTCAAATGACTTAGTTCATGAATTAATACTAATATGTCAACAACAAAACCATGATTACCAACATCAATCAATTTTTTTGATTTTTCATAATAATTGCGCCCCATAACAAATTGTTCTTGTTTAATATTAAGATGATCATAATATATAAAATCAATAGTTCCATCATCTAAATGCTTATTTAAATCAAATTCAATGCCATGCTCTTTATAAAATTCCTCAACTAAATTTAACTTATCAAACAAAGACATTTTAGTTATTTTAGAGTAATATATTTCTTCTTTTAAAGTATCTACATGTTTAGATAAATATGTGTCTAAAACAGAACTCAAGTCGTAAAAAAACTCCAAATTATGATAAACAGCAGTCTGCTCAAGATTTTTATCAATAATATAGTTATTCAAAAATTGTTCGGTTTTTTTTACCTTTTCTTTCATTAGTTCACCCCTGCAATTATTAAAACTTTTAATAATCTTGTTGGTATTATATAACAATAATCAATTATGTGCAAATCGTGATAAAAGGGATGCTTTTAAAATTATTATGACTTTATTTTTTTTGATTTGGAACTACTTTTTTTAAGTATAAGACGTGTCTATATGAAATTTCATTTTCTTTAAACAATTGGCCTGATTCTTGTATCCATTCCTTTTTATCAAATGTTGGGAAAAAAGTATCAGCTTGTTCAAAGGAAGCATTTATTTCAGTTAGATGCATTGAATTGACGTATGGTAAAAAGCTTCCATAAACTTGACCACCACCTATTACATAAAAATATGAATCTTCCATGCTTTTAATAAATTCTAATATATCTTTTATATTTCGAAAAGCAATTAACCGATCACTGGAATTTATATTTTTATCAGAGGTTAGTACAATGTACTTTCGTCCTGGTAAATTTTTAGGTAGTGATTCATATGTTTTTCTTCCCATTATTATATATGTTCCCATCGTTTTTTCTTTAAAAAATTGTAAGTCTTCCTTTATTCTCCATATTAAATCATTTTGATAACCCAACTCCATATTTTGGCCAATAGCCGCAATTAAACTCAAATTTTTCATTGTGAAATCTTAAATTTGATAGGACCATGATGTTTATATTCCAATACTTTTATATCTTTTAATTCACGTGAGTTATCAAAATCTTCAAATTCTTTCACTTCAGGATTCAGCCATAATTTAGGAGCAGGTAAGTCTTCTAACTCTTCCCCTCTTCTAATTTGTTCTTTTATCCCTTCAACTTGATTAACATAAATATGAGGATCATTTAAACTCCATCTCATTATTCCAGGCTCATAACCAGTAACATGTGCAATCATATTACCTAAAGTTGCATATTGAGTAACATTAAATGGTAGACCTAGCGGAACATCACAAGATCTTTGATGCACCCAAAAATTTACTTTTCCATTTAAAACATTCCATTCAGTTGACCAAACACACGAAGGTAAAACAGCCGTTGGCATAAATTCATCTTGCCACAAACTTTTAACCATTCTACGGTCTGTTGGATTAGTTCTAATTGTTTTTACTAAATTTTCCATTAATTTATATCGCTCTGCTATAAAACCATAAGCTGTACCAATAGTGTGCGCATTCTCCACACCAAAATCTTTGGCAATTTCTTTTTTAACTAATTTACCATTTTCATCTGGTATCATTTGAATGGCGCGCCATTTACCATCTTCGCCAATTTCCCACTCATCCCAAATTTTAACCTTTCTTTCTTGAAGCCATCTAACATCATTTGATTGGGCCTGATAAATCCATAGCATTTCTAAAATAGCATTTTTAAAAAATAATTGTTTGGTAGTTAACACAGGAAATTCTTCTCCTAAATCAAATTCTAAATAATAACCATCAAGTTTTATAGAATTTGTTCCTGTTCTATTTTCAACTTCTACCCCTTCTTCTAATATTTTTTTACATAGTTTCAAATATTCTTTGTCCCACTTTGTCATAATAAATTTTCTCCTTCTAAATTGTCCCATTTATTCCCATATATAACACAATTATACCGAACATTCGTTCATAAATCAATATGTTTTTTAATTT
>DUPI01000068.1 GCA_012838395.1 Mollicutes bacterium | reverse complement strand
ATATGAATTATTGTATCTTTAGATATTTTAATGTTGCTGGTGCGGATGATTCACTAGAGATTGGTCTACTTAAAGATAATATGACTCATCTCATACCGATAACAGTTCAAACCTTGTTAGGAATAAGAGAGAAAATGTTTGTTTTTGGTGATGATTATGATACGAAAGATGGTACTTGTGTAAGAGATTATATTCATGTTTCTGATTTAGCCCGAGCGCATGTTTTAGGTGCTGCTTACATCTTTAATAATAACAAATCACTACTGGCTAATTTAGGTTCAAATGAAGGATATACTGTAAAAGAAATAATAGATGAAGTAAGTAAACATGGAAAAGTAAACTATGAAATTGGAGATCGTCGTGAGGGTGATCCAGCTACTTTAATTGCTTCAAATAAACTTGCTAAAGAGCTACTAGGCTGGGAGCCTAATTTAAAATTAAGTGATATAATAAAATCAGATATTGATTTTAGAAAGAAAAATAATATTAAGGATTAAAAAAGTTTGTTTTTTTAGTATTTATTTGTTATAATTACTATATTGATATTGAAAAGCAATGATGAAGACATAGTAATAAAAGTAATTATTAAAAGAGAGTTAGTGGTTGGTGGAAACTAACAATAATCTTTTATGAATTCACCTTCTAGCTTTATATGAAAAGTATAACGGTAACGCGTTTTAGTTATTAAGTGTGTAGAGTAATCTGCAAATTAAGGTGGTACCGCGTAATCACGTCCTTAACATTAAGGACGTTTTTTTTATAAGGAGGAATAGTATGAAAGAAAATATTGAAAATTTAAAAGCAGAAGTTCAACTTGAAATACCAAATATTACAAATTTAAAACAATTAATGGATTTTAAAGTTACATATTTAGGTAAAAAGGGCAAATTATCTGAACTAGCTAGTGAAATAGGTCGTTTAGCTAATTCAGAAAAGAAAGAAGCTGGAATGTTATTAAATGATTTTAAAAATTTTTTTAATGATATTTTTGAAACTACCCAAAAAAGATTAGAACAAGTTGCTTTAGATAAAAAACTAGAAGATGAATGGATTGATGTTACATTACCTAGTACTAAAATAAGTGTTGGAACAATTCATCCACTTACCTTAGTAATTGATGAAATTGAAGAGTTATTCATTAGTATGGGATATGATGTAGTTGAAGGCCCAGAAATTGAAAGTGATTTATATAACTTTGAAAAATTAAACCTTGCTAAGGATCATCCAGCTCGTGATATGCAAGATAGTTTTTATATAACTACAGAGATGTTACTGCGTACCCAGACATCACCAGTTCAAGCTAGAACTATGGATAGTAACAAAGATAAAACACCAATAAGAATTATTTGTCCTGGAAAAGTGTATCGAAAAGATGATGATGATATGACCCATTCTCATCAATTTACGCAAATTGAAGGATTAGTAGTTGATGAAAATATTAGTGTGGCTCATTTAAAAGGAACACTCGAAGTGTTAGTAAGGAAATTATTTGGTGATGATCGTGAAATTAGATTACGTCCGAGTTTTTTCCCTTTTACAGAACCAAGTTTAGAAGTGGATGTAACTTGTTTTAAATGTGGTGGAAATGGTTGTCCACTTTGTAAACAAACAGGGTGGATTGAAATACTTGGAGCAGGTATGGTTCACCCCAACGTTCTTAGGGCTTGTGGTTATGACCCAGAAAAGTATAGCGGTTTTGCCTTTGGTATGGGTGCAGAACGTATTGCGATGTTAAAATATGGAATAAATGATATTCGCCATTTCTATGTTAATAACATGAACTTTTTAGATAACTTTGACCGTCTAGAAAAGGAGGATACCAATGAAAGTAAGTAAAAGTTTTTTAAACGATTATATAAACATTAAGGATAAAGATTTTAACGAGATAGCTAATAAAATGGTTTTCTTGGGTAACGAATATGATAGTATTACTAAAATAAGTACTGCTACCAATTTAGTTATCGGAAAAGTAATAACACGAAGTGAACACCCTAATTCTGACAATCTAAGTGTTTGTATGGTGGATATAGGGGATAAAGAACTTTATCAAATTGTTTGTGGCGCTCCTAATGTTGATAAGGATCAAAAAGTGATTGTTGCCAAAGTGGGAGCTACTTTACCTGGTGATTTTGTTATTAAAAAAACCCAAATTAGAGGCGTTGACTCAAATGGTATGATTTGCTCACTTCTAGAGTTGGGCATTGAAAAGAAATATTTATCTCAAGGAGACATTGAAGGAATACATGTACTTCAAAGTGATGCACCACTAGGCGTTGATGCTATTACTTATTTAGGATATGATGATGAAGTCATTGATTTTGATTTGACATCTAATCGTGGTGACTTACTTAGTATGTTAGGGATGGCTTATGAAGTGGGTGCTATATACGGGCTTGATGTTAAATATCCAAATAATGAGTTAAAGGAAACAGGAGAGGATATTAACAGTCAACACAAATTAGAAGTAGTTACTCCCAATTGTTCAATGTATTTAGCTAAGCTAGTTAAAAATGTCAAGATTGGTGAGAGTCCAAGGTTTATTAAAAATAGACTAATGGCTTGCGGTATTAGACCTATTAATAATGTTGTTGATATTAGTAATTATGTGATGTTAGAAACCGGGCAACCACTTCATTTCTTTGATGCTGATAAATTAGGAAATAATATTTTAGTACGCATGGCTAATAATGGGGAAGAAATTGTTACAATTGATAAAAATCCTAGAACTTTAACCGAAAATGATATTGTTATTACTAATGGTAAAAATCCTATCGCACTAGCGGGTGTTATGGGGGGATTTGACACAGAGGTGACGGAAGAAACTGTTAATATTATGATTGAAGCTGCGATTTTCAATCCTACTAATATTAGAAATACAGCCAAAAGAATATTGCGAAGTGAATCAAGTTCTCGTTTTGAAAAAGGTATTAATAAAGAAATGACTTTATTTGCTATCCAAAGAGCCTGTTATTTATTAAATAAATATGCTAATGGTGAAGTAGTGACAGGATTATTAAAACACGATGCTTGTGAATATTTGGATAAAAAAATAAATATTACTTTAAATCATATTAATACAATATTAGGAATGAATTTAGAAAGTATAGAAGTTGCTAATGTATTTGATAAATTAAAGTTTGATTATCAAATAGAACAAGATCAATTTATAGTTTCTATTCCTGATAGAAGATTGGATTTGACTGTCAAAGAAGATTTAATTGAGGAAGTTGGAAGAATAATTGGATATGATAAAGTAGTAGGAGTTTTACCAATTTCAACTATGAAACGAGGTACCATTAGTCCTAAAATGCAACTGGTAAAAGGAATTCGTAAAAGATTAGAAGCGTTAGGCTTAAAACAAGTAATAACTTATTCATTAATTAGTGAAGAGATGAGTGACCAGTTTGTTAATGAACCTAAAGAATTAGTAAGATTAGATGATCCAATTAGCCAAGATAAATCAATTATGCGCAATAGTTTAATACCATCGCTCTTAAATGTTTATCATTATAATGATGCTAGAAGTATTAAAGATATAAATGTTTTTGAAATAGGATCAAGATATTATATGGAAGATGACAATTATATTGAAACTAATACATTATCGGGATTATTAAGTGGAACTTATTTTGAAAATAAATGGCAGAACAAAAAAATGGATGTTGATTTTTATGTAACCAAGGGGATTATAGAAAATCTTCTAGATTTTTTAGGATTTAACAATCGCTATAGTTTGGAAGTTGTTCCATTAAAAGATATGCATCCTGGAAGAAGTGCGTCAATTAAAATCGGACTTGATAAGGTAGGGTTCTTAGGTGCGGTTCACCCCAATCAAAGTAATAGACCAGTTTATGTATTTGAACTTGATTTAGATAAAATAATGACTATTAAAACACGTAATGTAAAATTTAAGGAATTAAGTAAATATCCATCAATTCATAAGGATGTAGCTTTTATTGCTGATAAACATCTTAATTCTTCTGATATTATTAAGGTAATTAAAAAATCAGGTGGACGATTACTTACTGATATAGATGTTTTTGATGTGTATGAAGGTCCGAATTTAGATAAAAATAAAAAATCGATTGCTTACTCATTAGTATTTAGTGATCCGACCAAAACTTTAACTGATGAAGAAGTAAATGTTGTATTCAGTAAAATAATAAGTGATGTAGAGAACAAATTAGGACTTAAATTAAGAGATAAGTAAAGATTAAAAAAGCCAATTCATTTGAATTGGTCTTTTTTGTTATATACTAATTTCACTGTAATGTCTTTCTAAAAAATTACTGTGAGCTGTCGTTTCGAAGTTTAAATTAAACTTTTTAAATTTAAATTTCTTATCTTTACTTAAAATTACTTCTTTAACTAAATGTTTTAAGAAGTGGGGATTTCTAATTAAGATTGGTCCAATTAAATAAGTTCCATAAAAGTTTTTGTAGTTTATTCCCTCAGTGGTGCTATTAGGGTAACTCCCAACACCTTTAATAACTTTAAAAAAGGGTTCTTGAATATCTTTAATAACTCCATATTGATTTTGGAAACCAATAAATGGTTCATCAAATAAGCTTGCTTTAAAGACAGCTTCATCGATCATTCTGAAATCTTCAATAATTGTTTGATATTTGAATGTTCCTAATGTTTTAATTTTAGTTTTATTATTATCTAAAATGTGCTTTCCAAATAGTTCAATGGAGTTACCTGTAGATAAGAAAAATTTATTATCTTCAATATATTTTTTTATATCATTTTTATATTTTATTAAATGTTTAAGCGCGATTTTTTGGTTGTTTTCAGTGCCTGCTCCAATATAAACAAAATCATATTTATTAAAATCAAGATCGTCATCAATGGTTAAAAATTTTATAGTTACATTTATACCTTGATCTTCAAGTTGTTTTTTCAAGGCTTTAATATTTCCGTTCTCACCATATAAATTTAATAAATCATAATATAAATATCCAATTGTAATTATCATATTAAGCCTCCTTTAATAGTCTTTTAAAGACCTTTTCCATATCAAAGTATAAGACGCAATAGACAAATTTCTTTCCGTGTTTTTTAATGGCTTCGAGTAATTGAGCTGAGTCTTCATAAATAATAATCTTTTTTTCATCAATATTGGCATATTTTAGTCTAGTAGCAATATCGTAAGAGAAATTCCCAACGCAAATAATTTTATTTATAGACTCATCATTTAATTGTTCGAAGTTGATATCCCATAACCACGATAAATCTTTTAAATCATATCTTCCACTAATGTTATTAAATCCAATAACAACTGTTTTATCTTTTTTTTGTTTGCTAATATAATCTAATGATTGATTGTAAGAAACAGGGGTTTCATTTTTACTTAATAACAAGATGCATTCTTTATTATCAACTTGAAATGAATCTAATCGTTTAATTTTTAAAGACAAATTATTTAAAGCATTGATAGTACCACCTTTTGAAAGTCCAGTAATCAAAGCTGTTGCATAACTTGCTGCTAAGTTATAAACATTATAAAGGGCTTGGTTATTCATTTTTATTATTTCATTATCAATTTTAAAACTATAATCATCAATTAATTGGGCCTCAAAATCAGGTTTTGGTCTGTCAAAATCACAAGCACCACATTTGTAATTTCCAATGTTTCCGTAATGAAAATAATTAAAAGTCAAACGTTTATTACATTTGGGGCAATAAACAAGATCCAGATTATTTAAATCACTTTTTTTAGTTGAGTGTTTTGTTTTACTTAATCCATAATAAGTAATTTTTCCTTTATGATTGAGTCCGAATTTGGTTACTAGTGGGTCATCACTATTTAAGATTAAGTGAATATCATCAGTAATTTGATTATTAATATCATCCCATACTATATCATAATGACCATTTCTTGCTAGTTGATCACGTGATAAATTATTGATGATAAAATAATTTGGTTTAATATGATTGATCACTTTTTTGACATATCTTTCATCTACTTCTAAAACTAAAACATCAGTTTTTATTTTACCAAAAGGATTAGAATTGGCAATGAGACAAGTTAAAACACCCCATTCTAAATTTGAACCTTTTGAGTTGTTGGCCACCTTGTATCCGTTTGATTTATACATACTAGTAAGGATACCTGATATAGATGTTTTTCCGGTTGTTCCTGTTATAAAAATAGTTATTTTAGGAAGTTTAAAGTAAGACATGATATTTTTATTAAGTTTGAGAGCAATTTCCCCAGGTAAAACAGATCCCCGACCTATCATATTTAATAATTTTTCCATTATTTTCGTACCTATAATTATTAATGGTTTCATGTTAACACCTCTAGTTAGATTATAACATAAAACAACATATAATTCGATATTTTTAAAAGCAAACAGATAATTTTTTCTAGTTTTGTCGAAACCCCAATTTCTTTTTATAGATGTGATATATTATAGTCGGTGATGATATGTTTAAAACAGAAATAGAATTTTCCCAAAACACTTTATATGTTAATTTAGAAGGTAATGTTAACCGTGATAATTTAATAAAATTAAAAGGAAAAATATATTACATCATCGATGAATATAATGTTTTTGACATAGTCATCAATGTCCAAAATAGTGAATATGTTGATACTATTGCTTTTTATAATTTTCTCGATGAATATGATATAAAATACGGTGGGAACTTAATTGTTGTAGAATAAAAGATAACTCATAAAGGAGTTATCTTTTTAATAAACTTAAATAGGGTGATTATTATGAAAATGATTAATAAAGTGAGGTCTTACCTATTAGAAGAGGAGTTTACCGTTAACATTTTTAAAAATAAAGTAAATGTCATTAATTACACTAATATTGATCATTTTGATATTAATAAAGTTGTTATTAGACATGACGATGGTATTTTAAAAATTACTGGGCGGAATTTGGTAGTTTCTAAATTACTAATTGATGAAGTATTAATAACTGGTGATATTCAAAATATAGAATTGGGGTAATTGAATTGAAAAATAGTTTTATATCCTTATTTGAAAATAAAGTTGTAATAAATATTAAAGGTAAAAATATTAATCGTTTTCTTAAAAGATTAATAAGTCATAAAGTTGATTTGCTAGATATTAAATATATTAATAGAAATGAAATAAATCTTCTTGTTAGGGCAAAAGATTATAAAAAAATAGAGGAATTAAAAACAATATACGATATATTTATAGTAGATGTCCATGGAATGTTAAAAATAAAAAGGGTTGTTAAAATAAATTCAATTTTAATAATTTCCTTTATTTTTGGCGTAATATTTTTAATTTTTTTATCTAATGTAATTTTTGATGTGGAAGTGATCCATACTAATAGGGAATTAAGAACCTTGATTTTAAATGAACTACAAGATGATGGTATTGTAAAATTAAGATTTCAAAAAAATTATGATAAAGTTCAAGAAATAAAGTCACGCATTTTATCTAAACATAAAGATAAAATTGAATGGTTAGAAATCGAAAATGTTGGCACGAAATATATTATAAGAGTAGAAGAAAGAAAGTTACCTGTTCCAGATGAAAACGTAGAAAATCGTCATATTGTGGCCCGTAAAAGTGCGATTATTAAAAAAATAGATGCTGAGATTGGTGAAGTTGTAAGAGAGATTAATGATTATGTTAAACCAGGTGATATTATTATATCAGGTGAAATTAAATTATATGATCAAGTAAAAGACGTTACTTCTGCCAAAGGTAAAGTTTATGGAGAAGTGTGGTATCAAACAAAAGTTACTTATCCCTTAACTAGAAGAACTGAACGATTACTTTCTAATCGTAAAAAGGTGTTAGTTATTCAATTTCTTAATAAAAAAATCGAACTTTTCAATTTAAAACCTTTTAAGGATAAAAAAATCAAACAACAAAAACTAATATATAATTCACTTTTACCAATTAATTTATCGTTAGAAGAACAACAAGAATTAAAAATAGTAGAAGAAATGAATACGATTGATGAAGCTATTGATAAGGCTCTATCTAAAGGAAAAGAAAAGATTGAAGAAAAACTTCGTGAAGATGAATACATAATTAGTCAAAATAGTTTGAAAGTTGATATAAAAAGTAGTAAAATAGAATTAGATATCTTTTATGTTGTGTATGAAGATATAACTAGTTATCAACCAATCGTAGAAATGCCGGTAGAACCAGATGAGGAATAGAGGGATACTGTGGAAAAATCAACTATTATTAATATTTTTATGGAAGTATGGCCAATGATGTTGATTTTTTGTGTGGTCATCATCTCTTTGCGGATAGTATTTATTTTAAAAACCAACCATAATTTTGTTGTATATAAAGAATTATTTTATTTGGCATTTTTAATATATATTATGCTGTTGTTCCACATTGTAACTTTTCAAGATGTTACTTGGTCAACCTCTAATTTTACTCCTTTTAAAGAAATATTTCGTTACACTTTTGGAAGTAGAGCTTTTTATAAAAATGTTGTTGGAAATATGATTATGTTTATGCCTTATGGTTTTTTTGTTTCATATTTTATTAGTTTAAAAAAACCTTATCTTATTTTGTTATTATCATTGATAGTTTCGATTACAATCGAAACTACGCAATTAGTAATTGGTCGCGTTTTTGATATTGATGACATTTTTTTAAATATTTTAGGTGCCTTTATAGGTTACTTAATTTATAGATTTTTAAGTGAAGTAATTAAGAAGTTGCCTTCGTTCTTGAAAAAAGATTATATTTATAATATAATAATTATATCAGTCATTATTGGTATAATTACAATATTTATAGTTTTGTAGTAAGGGGGTAATAATATGAACAGTGTTGGTTTTTTTAATGAGACTACTGACGAAATAAAAGAAACAGAAGAAGTAAAGAAAGTTATCCACTATGCCTTGGAACAAGAAAAATTAAACTATGTTGTGTTTAATATAATTTTTGTTGACGATGTATTCATTACGTCATTAAATCAAGATTATCGTGGAAAAAACCAACCAACAGATGTTATTACATTTGCCCTTGAGGACAACTTAACTATTGATTTGGGTAAATATCGATTACTTGGCGATATTTACATTTCTATAGATACAGCTAAAAGACAGGCGAAAGAATATCAACATAGTGTACTTAGAGAATTATCATTTCTAGCTGTTCATGGTTTTCTTCATTTATTAGGATATGATCATATGAATGCAGAAGAAGAAAAAATAATGTTTGAGAAACAGGAGTGGATTTTAGGTGGATATGGAATCAAGAGATAAACAAAAAAAGAGAGGATTAAAACGTTTTTTTAATAGTTTTAAATATTCTTGGGATGGATTAAAATATGCTTATAAATATGAGCAAAGTTTAACAATTCATTTTGGAGTAGCACTTATAGTCATTATTGCTGGAACTATCCTAAAAATTAATTTAACAGAGTGGTTATTATGTTTACTATTAATGGGTATTGTAATGGCGACTGAACTTATTAACACATCTTTGGAAGCAGTTATTGACTTAGTATGTCCAAAGATACATCCTCTGGCTAAGATTGCCAAAGATACAGCCTCAGCTGCTGTTTTTGTATTTTCCATAGTTGCTTTTATCAGTGGGATGATTATCTTTGTTCCTAAAATTATGCTGATAGTTGAAACTCTTATTTAGGAGGTCAAAATGAAAGAAAAGTTAAAAGAATTATTAGAAAATGCTTATGCACCGTATTCTAACTACCAAGTAGCAGCTATTGTGGTTACTCATGATGATAAAATATTTGGTGGTGTAAATGTGGAAAATGCATCATATGGTGCCACGATATGTGCTGAGCGAAATGCTATTAATAGGGCGATTGCTGATGGATATAAAAAAGGTGATTTTAAAGAGTTATATGTAATGGTTGCTAGCGATAAATTGGCCTTCCCTTGTAATATATGTCGTCAAGTAATAGTAGAATTTTTTGATATGGATGATAAACTATACTTAATGAATGAAAATGATGAACAAACTTATTTAATGAAAGATATTATTGTTTATCCATTTTCAGTTGAGGATTTAAATTGAAATCAGGATTTGTAGCAATAATTGGACGACCTAATGTTGGGAAATCAACATTAATTAATAATATCATCGGTCATAAAGTAGCTATTACGTCAAATAAACCCCAAACGACAAGAAATAATATTCAAGGAATTTATAATACTAAAGATACGCAAATAATTTTTGTGGATACTCCAGGAATTCATAAACCTAAACATAAGTTAGGGGAATTTTTAAATAAACAAGCATATTACACTATTAATGATGTTGATGTTGTGGTTATGTTAGTTGATGCTAGTGCTCCCTTGGGACCTGGTGATAAGTATATTATTGAAGAATTAAAAAAAATTGATAAACCAGTAATGCTAGTATTAAATAAAATAGATAAATTAAAACGTGAAGAGTTATTGCCAATTATTGAAGAATATAGTAAGTTATATAATTTTATTGATATTATTCCTGTATCTGCCTTAAAAAACAATAATATTACGGATTTAATAAATACGCTAAAAAAATATTTAACGGATAATATTAAATATTATCCAGATGATCAAATAACTAATCGTTCAACAGAATTTTTGATAGCTGAAATAATTCGTGAAAAAGTATTTAATTTAACAGAAGAGGAAATACCCCATTCAATTACTTGTGTTGTTGAACAAATTAAAAAAGAAAAAAACAAGTATATAATAAATGCTATTATTATTGTTGATCGTGATTCTTTAAAGAAAATAATTATTGGTAAACAAGGATCAAAGATTAAAAATATTGGGACTCTTGCTCGCAAAGAAATAGAAGTTTTACTTGGAGAAAAGGTTTATTTAGAATTGTTTGTAAAAACAATTAAGAAATGGCGAGAAAAAGAAAAGTATTTGGCAGAATTTGGATTTAGTAATCTTGAATAATATAAAATATTAATTAAATTATAAGGAATTAGATGAAAGTGGAAGAAAAAAGTAGATTAAAAATTGGTGAAATATATCGTCATTTTAAAGGAAAAGATTATAAGGTCTTAGCTTTGGCTCTAGATAGTGAGGACTATGAACGCGAGCTTGTCATTTATCAAGCCATGTATGGTGATAATCTAATTTGGGCAAGAGAATTAGATATGTTTTTATCAAAAGTTGATAAAGATAAATACCCAGATGTTAGTCAAGAATATCGTTTTGAAAAAGTAAAAAAATTAATTAAATAGAAATAATGCGAAAAAGAAAAGTATTTGACATAATTTGGATTTCTCAATTTTGAATAATTTGTATAATAGTAAGATAGAATAATCATCATATTAATAGAAAGGGTGATTATTTTATGAATAAGCAACTATTATGGGATTTATTTAATAAAACAGGTAAGATCGAGTATTATATGAGATATAAAGAAGTTATAAATGGAGAAAAAAGAAAAAAGGGACGTTAAAATAGGGGAAAGCCTATCATAAAAATATCCAATGTTTAGACAAAACTATCATTTCGAATAATCTAGGTGATGGGAGGCTTTACTATGATTGAAAAATTTGAAGGAATAATCCTTAATGAGCGTGATTATAGTGAAAGTAGCAAAATATTAAACGTGTTAACTAAAGAACACGGTGTTATTGGTGTTATTGCTAAAGGATGCCGTTCAATGAAAAGTGAACTCCGTAGTGTAAGTGAAAAACTTATTTATGGAAATTTTAATTTATATTACAAAGAAGGCAAATTATCAACATTAATTAGTGTTGATATTATTAATAGTTTTAAGCAAATTAGAAAAGATATCACGAAAATAAGTTATGCAACTTTTTTATTAGAATTAACAGAACAAGTTTTCAAACAAAACAATAATAAGGATATATATGAATTGTTAATTTCTAGTTTAACTAAAATAGATGAGGGTTTAGACCCAATGGTAATCACTAATATTATAGAATTGAAATATTTAGATTATTTGGGTGTCTCACCAATTCTTGATAGTTGTGCTGATTGTGGAGGAACAAATTCAATTATTGGATTATCAGTTATTAAAGGTGGATATATTTGTAATGCCTGTCGCACGACTGAAACCATTATTAATGAAAAATCAATTAAGATGATTAGAATGTTTTATTATGTTAATATTGCTAAAATAAAAACAATTGATATTAGTGAACAAGTTAAAAAAGAAATTAATTATTTTTTAGATGAATATTATGATGAATATACAGGTCTTTATTTGAAGAGTAAAACCTTTTTAAATAATTTATGTCAAATATGTTAGGAGTATGAAATGAAGGAATATAAATATTTAGTAGTACCAGTTGTAACCTTAATTGTTGCACAAATATTAAAGTTTACAATTGAATCAATCCAGGATAAAGAATTAAAATGGGGTCGTTTACTTAATGGAAGTGGTGGCATGCCAAGTTCTCATGGTTCATTTTCTTTTTCACTAACCATGATGATAGGATTAAACGAAGGTTTTTCAAGCGTGCTTTTTGCTGTTGCATTAGTTTTTTCATTAATTATTGCTTATGATGCAATAGGTGTTCGACTAGAGAGTGAAAAGCATGCCCAGGCTTTAAATCAAATAAGTAAAGAAATATTTTCGAAAAACTATAAAGCTGGATTTGCTCATTTAAAAGAAGAATTAGGGCATAATATTTTAGAAATTTTAGGAGCATATATTTTAGCAACTTTAAGTGCTTTGTTTTTTACTTATGTTGTTTTCTAATAAACTTTATGTTATTTTGTTAAAAAAATATGATTCCTACCATAAAGAGGGACTTGAAAAAGGGATTAGAGAGTAAATTTTAGTCTCTTTGCTTTATAGTATATGTTGTGAAATGGTAATTATATAATTGACAATCATGTAAATTTACTATATATTAATAATATACATATATATCAATGCGATGATGGAGTTGGAATCCCGGAGTAATATGGAAAAAGCTGATTCTTTTAGAATAAGTAAGGTGGAACCGCGGGGAAACTCGTCCTTACATAATTTCTAAAAGTTTTTTTATTATAGGAGGGCAAATGAACGTTTTAATAATTTCATCGGCTAGTGTTAATATTGATGAAAATTATATTAATATAGCTAAAAAGATATCGGAATTTTTGGCTACAAGAAAATGTGATTTAATATTTGGTGGTTCTCATTTATCGATGATGGGAGTTTGTTATCAGGAATTTATAAAAAGGAATCGACAAGTGTATGCTTTTACAAATGACGCATATGTTGATGAATTACCCAAAATAAAAGAAGCAAAACCTATTGTTTTAAGAACAACCTTTGATTTGAAAAAGGCTATGTTTGAAAAAAGTGATTTAATAGTTTGTTTGGCAGGTGGAATAGGAACCTTATCAGAATTACTATCTTATATTGAAGAAAGACGAATAAATGAAAAGAAAACACCAATAATTATATATGATGAAAATGATTTCTATAAATATTTAACACTGCAATTAGAACAAATGAAGAACGAAAAATTTATTAATGATGAAATTATAAAAACTTTTCAGATTGTTAATAATTTTGAAGAATTTAAAAAAAATTTTAATATATTAAGTTTAAAGGAGAGTATAATAATATGAGAGAAGTTACAATGGAGAAAATAATTAATTTATGTAAACAATATGGCTTTATTTTTCAAGGTAGTGAAATTTATGGTGGTCTTGCTAACACTTGGGATTATGGACCGCTTGGTAATGAATTAAAGAAAAACGTTAAAAATACTTGGTTTAAAAAGTTTGTTCAAGAAAATGTTTATAATGTTGCAATTGACAGTGCTATTTTAATGAATCCATCAGTTTGGGAAGCTAGTGGACACCTTAGTAATTTTAATGATCCGTTAATCGATTGTAAAAAGTGTAAATCAAGATTTAGAGCAGATAAAATAATTGAAGATCATTCTAAAGGGGAAGTCCAAGCTGATGGATGGTCTAATGAAAAAATGCACGAATACATTATTGATAATAAAGTAAAATGTCCAAAGTGTGGGGGATTAGATTATACTAATATAAGACAATTTAATATGATGTTTAAAACTCACCAAGGTGTTACTGAAGATAGTGCCAACGCTATTTATTTAAGACCAGAAACAGCCCAAGGTATTTTTGTAAACTTCTTAAATGTTCAAAGAAGTATGAGATTAAAACTTCCTTTTGGTATTGGTCAAATTGGAAAGAGTTTCCGTAATGAAATAACACCTGGTAACTTTATTTTTCGAACTCGTGAATTTGAGCAAATGGAATTACAATTTTTCTGTAAACCAGGAACTGAAATGGAATGGTTTAAGTATTGGAAAGATTATTGTTATAAATGGCTTATTGATTTAGGAATTAATGAAAATAATATAAGGCTTCGTGACCACTCTCAAGATGAATTGAGTCATTATAGTAATGCTACTACTGATTTTGAATATAAGTTTCCATTTGGTTGGGGAGAACTTTGGGGTGTAGCATCTAGAACTGACTTTGATTTAACACAACATCAAATTCATTCAAAGCAAAGTATGGAATACTTAGATCCCGTTACTAATGAAAAATATATTCCCTATGTTATTGAACCAAGCTTAGGTGTTGATCGTGTTATGTTAGCGTTTTTAACGGAGGCTTATTATGAAGAAACCCTTGAAAATGGTGATACTCGTGAAATAATGAAATTTCATCCAGCACTAGCACCTTTTAAAGTTGCAATCTTACCATTAATGAAGAAAAAACATAGTGAAAAAGCAATGGAAGTATATCAAACCTTAAGTAAACATTTTATGGTAAGTTATGATGATTCTGGTAATATTGGTAAGCGATACAGAAGGGCGGATGTGTGCGGGACACCGTACGCTATTACGATCGATGAAGAAACATTAAATAATAATACGGTAACTATTAGAGATCGTGATACGATGGAGCAAATTACATTATCGATTGATGAAGTTGTAGAATATATATCTAAAAAAATATTTTTCTAAAATAAATAATGTTAATAAAAATGAGTCAAGTTAAAAACTAACTCATTTTTTTAATGAATTTAGAAACCAAGTATTTCTTAATTATTCTACTACACTTGAAAAGGTCATATAATAATAGTATAATTAGGGTGGTGGTAAGTATGTATGAATTTTGGTTGCTAATTATTGTTATATTAACAATAATTGAAGTATTAACTGTTAATTTAACTACAATTTGGTTTATAGGAAGTGCTTTGATAACATTGTTTTTATCATTTGTAATTGATAATTTTACAATTCAATTAAGTATTTTTGTATTATTAGGAATTATTTTCTTAATAACAACACGTCCTATATTAATTAAATATATTTACAAAACTAAAGAAAAAACAAATATTGATAGAATAATTGGTATGCGTGGTATTGTCATTGATGATATTTTAAATAAGGAATTTGGGTCAGTTAAAGTAGATGGCAAAATATGGACAGCATACAGCAAAGATAAATTGTTAGAAGGAACTTATATAAAAGTTTTAAAAATAAATGGTAATAAATTAGAAGTAGAGGAGGAGTAATATGGATATACTTATAATTTTATTAATACTAGTTGGTGTTTTGGTAATACCTAATATTAAAATAGTGTCTCAAGCGAGGGTTTATGTTGTTGAGAGGATTGGTTCTTATCATCAAACGTGGTCAAATGGTTTGCATTTCAAAATCCCATTTATAGACCGAATTGCTAATAATGTATCATTAAAGGAGCGAGTAGAAGATTTTCCGCCACAACCAGTTATAACTAAAGATAACGTTACAATGCAAATTGATACTGTTGTATATTATCAAATTACTGATGCGAAGTTATATACTTATGGAATTGAAAACCCGCTTAATGCGATTGAAAATTTAACAGCAACAACTCTTCGTAATATTATTGGAGATTTAGAATTAGACCAAACACTAACATCACGTGATATTATTAACTCTAAAATGCGAGTTATTTTGGACGAAGCAACTGACCCATGGGGTATTAAAGTTAATCGTGTGGAAGTTAAAAATATACTTCCACCAAGAGATATACAAGATGCCATGGAAAAACAAATGAGAGCTGAACGTGAAAGAAGAGAAGCGATATTAAGAGCAGAAGGTTTAAAACGTTCTAGCATATTAACAGCAGAAGGTGAAAAGGAAAGTGCGATTTTAAGGGCGGAAGCTGAAAAAGAATCTCAAATAAAAATTGCAGAAGGTGAAGCAGAAGCACTCTTAGCAATTAAACGTGCTGAGGCTGATGGAATTAAATTGTTGAAAGAATCGAATCCAAATCAACAAGTTATTACTTTAAAAAGTTTAGAGACAATGGCAAAAATTGCCGATGGCAATGCAACCAAAATTATTATTCCGTCAGATTTGCAAAATATAGCGACAATTGGTACAACAATTCAAGAAATGTTAAAAAAAGATTAACTCTTTTTATCTAAAAGTGATTGAATTTAATAAAAGATTAAAAAATCATTTATTTTTATTTGAAACTGTGGTAAACTTATAATAGTAATGAAATTGTCATAGTAGGAGGAATATAAATGGGTTTTTTTAAAAGATTATTTGACGGTGGGGAATCAGATTCTTTTTCTAATCATGATGCGATATCAGAAGAATATTATAATTTAACAGCTGAAGAAGCTTTACAAGAACATGGTAGTAAAATGATTTTGTTAGAACCAAGAGCTTATTCAGAAGCTCAACAAATTGCCGATTATTTAAGAGATCGTAATACAGTAGTTGTTAATTTGAAAAGGGTTACACCTGAACAAGCTAAGCGTATTATTGACTTTTTAGGTGGCGCGATTTACTCAATTCAAGGGGAAATCCAAAAAATTGGTGGGGGTATATTTTTATGTACACCAAACAATATAAATGTTCAAGGTAAAATAACTGACGATACCGAAGGTAAAGGTATTCATGATAATGACGATATTAATGTTGAGTGGTAATTATTAGATAAGTAGTGCAAGAGGTGAAATATGGAAAAGTTTAAACGAGCACTTCGTGGTTATGATCCTGATGAAGTTAATAGATTTTTAGATCAAATAATAAAACAAGTAGAAGAAATGATTGAGGAAATCAAAGATCGTGACTCGAAAATAATAGAGTTAGAAAAGATTGCTCAGGAAAATGTCCGTTT
>DUPI01000067.1 GCA_012838395.1 Mollicutes bacterium | reverse complement strand
TTACTTATTGGATCAACATAAACAATTACCCCATTAATTGTTTTAGTTTTTTGAGTAACGCGGTTTAAACCATTTTCACCTTTTCTGATAATTTCATCATCACCAATAATACGATTTTCATCATACCTAATCTCTGGTTTATATTCACTCACTACATCACGAACGTGGTGCTCTTCAACAACAACTCTTATTTGAGGATCAGGTATACCAATAACTACTTCTTGACCAGGAAACAACAAATTGCTTTTACTAGTAAATTGTGGATTAGAAATTAAAAATTCTTCAACACTAATCTTGTTATTAAAGGCTACTGTTTCAATAGTATCCCCAACAATAACTTTGTAATTTTGCTTTTTATTATTTGGTCCAAACAATAAAAACTGAGCAAGTTCAGATCTGTCTAAATATATTTTATTATTAACAGAAACATTGGTTTCCTTAAAAGTTATACTGTCTTCTAAATAAACATTTTCAACTAAACTTCCGACTGTTTCAATTTTAATTTGATTATCAGTTTTATATAAACGATATAAATCTTCACCTACAAAAGTCTTAATTGTATCTTCTGCAGCTTCTTCAAACACTTTCAAATCGGTAACATAAATAGTTTTGTTAGAAAATTCGTTTTTAACATTTAATTGAAATCCTTTAATTGTGAAAGGTTTCAATTCACTAATTTTATTATATATTTCTTCTTCAGTATTAACCTTTTTATTATAAGTTACAATTTTTTTGATTTCGAGTGAAGCAGGCCCATATACCTTGTCTACCTTATATTTGGCTTTTAAGCTCTCACCTCTTTTATCAATATACTTTTCTAGTTTCTCCTTGTTTTTAACTACGCCGATAATTTCCCCTTCTAAATAAACTTGGTAATATTCATGGGGGTATTTATTTCGATTGTAATCAAATCCTAAAAGTAGTAAACTTGCGGATATTAATAATATAATTGCAGAACCTATCTTTTTCAATTCAATCACCTATTTTTCTAAGTCGTTGACATAATTTCTAAAAGTACTTGTATTTTTAATAAACATTAAATCTATGGTTGCAGTTGGTCCATTACGATGTTTTCCAATAATAAATTCACTTTTACTAGTGTTTTCATCAATAACAGCCTCTTTATTATAGTAATCATCTCGATATAAGAACGACACGATATCAGCATCTTGTTCAATCGATCCTGATTCCCTTAAATCACTCAAAATTGGTCGTTTATTCTCGCGGCTCTCTACTGAACGTGACAATTGCGCTAGAGCAATAACTGGGACTTCTAATTCCATTGCTAATGTTTTTAAAGAACGAGAAATTTCTGAAATCTCCATTTGACGGTTTCCAGCATATTTAGCAGAACCACTAATTAATTGTAAGTAGTCAATAACAATTAGCCCTAAACCATTGTTTGAACTAGCTAATCGACGGCATTTAGCTCTTATTTCACCAATTGTCATACCTGGAGTATCATCAATGAACATTTTAGTATCAGCCAAACGACTAATAGCTTCATTAACTCGCTTCCAATCATTATGCTCAAGACGTCCTGTTCGCATTTTATTACCATCAATTTGCCCAAGTGATGCTAACATCCTCATGGCCAATTGCTCAGCACCCATTTCCATATTAAAAACTGCTACTGCTTGATCTGTGTTAATAGCAACATGGCAAGCAAGATTAAGGGCAAAAGCGGTTTTACCCATACCTGGGCGGGCTGCTATAATAATTAATTCATTTGCATGTAATCCTGACGTTAATTTATCTAAATCGTAAAAACCGGTAGGTAACCCTGTTATTTCTCCTTTTTGTTGAGCTAAAATTTCTAAATCTGATTGTGCTTTAAACAATACATCTTGAATTGTTCTAAATTCAGTACCTTGTCTTGTTTTAACAACATTTAATATTTTGCGCTCAGCATCATCCAACACATCATTAAGTGAATCTGTAGGTGAATAAGCGCTAGTAACAATCGAGGTAGCCTCTTCAATTAATCGACGAAGAGTTGCATTATCTAATACGATTTGAATATAAGCATCAATATTAGCAGCACTAGCCACTTTGTTTGTTATTTCTATTAAATATTCGACATTACCAACTAATGTTAACCAATTTCGCTTATCTAGTTCAGCAGTTACTGTTGTAAAATCAATAACAGAACCAGCTTCAGCTAAGTCAGCAATAACTGTAAAAATTTTATTATGAGCATCTAGAAAAAACAGATCTCCTGTTAAACTTTCAACACATTTTTGTAGGGCATATTTACTAATGAACATTGAGCCCAATACAGCTTGTTCTGATTCTAAATTATGAGGCATTGTTTTGCCACCCATATTACCACCTAGCTTTCTACAACTAATCTAACTTCTATTTCAGCTTTTACTTGTTTATGAAGTTCAATTATTACAATATGACTTCCTAATGTTGACAATGAATAATTCAAAATTATTTTCTTTTTGTCAATATCAAACCCTTGTTTCTTTAATTCAGTTGTTATTTGTTTTGGGCTGATACTACCAAAAACTTTATTTTGTTCACCTGTTTTAACAGGAAATACTAATTTAATTTTAGAAAGTTTATTTTTTAATTCTTGCGCTTTAGCTAACTCTTTTTGTTCCAATTCTTCTTGCTTTTGGTTATCCTTTTCTAAACGTTTAACACTAGTTTCAGTAGCCAAGACAGCATAGCCATTCTTAATTAAATAATTCATTCCGTAACCATCTTTAACTTCTTTAACTTCACCTTTTTTCCCTTGTCCTTTAACATCTTTTATAAATATAACTTTCATTTTATCACCCCAACTATCTTTATTATACTATAATTTTATTAAGTTGTCTTAAAAAATCAGTTTCTAATTTATTTATTACGGATTTTATCAGCCAATAATGTTATTTTTTTAAAACGGTGATACAGGCCTGATTTTGTTATTCTGCTACCTGTTTCTAAACTAATAATTTCACTTAATTCATTCAATGAAGCATCAGGATACTTTAAGCGGTAAAGAGCAACTGTTTTAATTTTATCATCTAATAAATCTAAAGCACCAATACTTTTAATTATTTTAATATCGTTTACTTGGTTTGTGGCTGTTAGTATCGTTCTATCAACATTTGCTTGTTCACAATTATTAAGACGGTTAGTCATGTTTTTATGATCTCGATATATTCGAATATCCTCAAAGTAAAGTACCGCACTACTAGCTTTAATAATTCTTAAAAAATCACTAATTTTTTCAGCTTCCTTAATATAAATCATATATTTATTTTCACGCATTATGATTTTACTATTTAATAAATATTTGTTCAATAATTTTTTTATAAACTTAGCATAGTCTCTATCATCAACTACAAATTCTAAATGATATCTTGACTTTTTAGGATCATTTACACTACCAACAGCCATAAAAAGACCTCGTAAATAAGCCCTTTCTGTTTCTCCATCATCAATAATATATTCCATTGGAATAGGTTGAAAAACCTCATCTTTCATAATACTTAAATCATTTAAAATAGTTTCGACACTACTTCCAATTTCCAAAATATAATAATAACTTTTAGTAAAATTATATCCCTTTCGAACCGTAACCTTGGCATTTATTTGGTACAAATCTTTTACTAAGTTAAAAATTCGACGTGCAACACTAGCATTTTCCGATATAATTTTGATAGTTTTATCAATAACACCAATGTTCCGAAATAAAGCAGATAATTCGGCAATATATTCCATTTCATTGGAATCAATTTTACTTATTTCATTTTTAACAATACTAGTAAATGACATAGTTGTCACCTCCTATAACAGGTAAAGGAAAATATATGAGGCTAATTTTTTAAAATCATGACGAATGTTTTCATCTACAATCATTGTAAAATCAGAAGCGATTACTTCAATCCCTAATTTTTTGACATTTTCTTGATCATAAATTACCGGATCTTTTTGTTCTAAAGTTTCATATTTTTTAGTTAACTCTTCTGATATTTTACCATTATTTACAACTACCACATCGATTTTTCGTTTACCTAAATATTTATTTAATAATTTTATATGATGACTAACATTAAAATTATCAGTTTCGCCTGGCTGAGTCATCATATTACAAACATACATAATTTTAGCATTACTTTTTCCAAGGGCCTCAACTACACCATCACATATTAAATTTGGAATAATACTAGTAAAAACACTTCCCATGCACAGAATTATCAAATCAGCCTCAGAAATAGCTTTAATCACATTAGGATTAACAGTAGGCTTTTCTTTATAAAAAACATCTTCTATAACTAAATTACTTTGGGTAATGTTATGTTCACCTTCAACAATTGAACCATCTTCCATTTTTCCCATCAAAACTACATTATCTTCAGTTAATGGTACAACTTTTCCTTTTAAATTTAATACTTTAGATAAAGTCTCAACACCATCAGACATGTTTCCACTAATAGTAGAAGCTGCTGCTAATAACAAGTTACCAATTGTATGACCATTTAAATCACTTACCGTTTCAAAACGATAATTAAGTAACTGTTCAAATAAAGGTTCTGTTTCGGATAGAGAAACTAATACTCTCCTTATGTCACCAACCGCAGGAATTTTAAATTCTTCGCGCAGACGACCAGTACTACTACCATCATCACTAACTGATACAACAGCATTTATATCAATTGGGAACATTTTCAAACCACTTAACAACGTTGATAAGCCAGTTCCACCACCTAATATAACAACTTTTTTTTTCATAAAATCACCTTGTTATATTATACTATACTTTAGTCATTTTTTATAATGAATATTTAAAAAATGGTTTTAGCATTATTACAACCTGATTTATCTTTTTTATAATTAGTACAGCCTAAAAAATATTTTTTACTTTCTGCATTTTGTTTTATAACTAAAAAACCATCTTTACACTCGCTACAAACCTCTATCTTTTTTTTCAATATTAAATTATTTGTTTTAAAATCACAAAGTTCCTTTTCATTACTACATTCATATAAATTACGAATATTTAAACTGTTAAAAGACTTTCTTATTAACGGATGATTACATGCTGGACATAAATCTTCTCTTTGACCAAAATTTTTTTTAGTCCCAAAAACAATTTCAACATTAGGATAATCTTTTAATTCTGTTAAAAAAGATGAAGGATTATTATTAGGTGTAATAATATAAACTTTATTTTTAGTTCTAGTTAATGCAACATAAAATAATCGGCGCTCCTCAGCAAATTTAAAACTATTATCTTTAACTGCAATAATGTCCATAATTGGATCATTTTGTATTTGTGATGGAAAACCATAAATACCTTCACTACCATTAATAATAATAACATTGTCAAAACCTAATCCTTTGGAACTATGTGCTGTTAAAAAAGTTATTTTCACATTAGGAAAATTTAGAGATTTGATTTTATCTTGTTCGTATTCATAAAACAAATTACTATTAAGCAAATGATATTTATCAAAGTTGTAGCGCCCAATTAATAATATGGATGATTTATCTCCATATTCCATTACAATGTTTTTAATACATTCATCTACCGCGTAAGCTCGACTGAATGTTTTTTCTTCATTGTCGTCATAGTTAACAATTACAACTGGTTTGGGTAAACTTTTTTGCGCTTTTAATCTTTTCTTTATTTGTTTGCTATTCCTCATCACAAATCTACCAGCAATATCTATTAATTCCTGGCTATTACGATAGGTATTAGTAATTTGCAATTCCTCACCATAACCCATTAATTTTTTAAACTCTGTAAATAAAGTTACATCTGAACCAGCAAAGGCAAAAACCGCTTGCCAATCATCACCAACTGCAATAACTTTAGCATCGCTAAGGCGTGATACTTCTTTAGTTAAATTAAATCGTTGAATTGATATATCCTGATATTCATCAATAATAATATATTTGTAATTTAAATCAATTTGATCCTTTTCTATATTTTTTAGTAAATCATATGAATTATTAATCATATCATTAAAATCAATTAAATTATTTATTTTTAGTTCCTTTTCATAATATTGGTATAAATCCTTGGCAAATTTTAAAAACATAACCGTTCGTTGATCATCTTTATGCTGGTCAATTAAATTATCAAAGGCAACCAATTTAAACCCCTTTGATTTAAAACTATTAAGAAATTCCATGCAAAACAAAATAAATCTCATATAATAAGTGTCTTTACTAGTTTCGGACAGTTGTTTGAAGATTTCTTTTTCATCTTTTTTTCTCAAGATAATTCCATTTTTTTCCAATTCTTGTCTTAAATGTGATATTAAATCATCACCATCATCATAACTAGAATAAGTCGTCATTAATTTTGTTTTATGTTTATCATGAAGTCTTGATTTATATGCAATGCCTTTTCGATACCACCAATTTTCAACTGCATTATATCTATTATTCCCATTCTTCTGCCCGATTCCATAATGTTCTAAATAATATGTTTTTTCACCAAAATAAATTGTAAAATCAGGTAAATAAATCTTCCCTCTATTCATATATGGATACGGTTTTTCATAATCATATTCAACATTATGAATATAAAGATAATTAGCAATCATCACTTCTTCACTTGATCTTAAAAATTCTCCTCGTATAGTATATTTATTTTTAGTTCGATTATCAATTATTTCTTTATTATAATCACCCAAACGGCTCTTTAAAGTTATATAATCATTTCTTCTTTTAAACTTGTGATATTCATCTAATGAATCAAATTTTAAAGCTGATGTGGGTATATCAAAATAATAAATAAAAAAGTACAAAAACTCCTTTAGTTTGTCATTATCATGACATAATTCCTTATTAAAATATTCCGCTATAATACTATAACTATTAGTTAAGACTTTGATTGGTTCATCGCTTTTTTTCTTTAAAATATCAAGACCAAATTTATGGAAAGTAGAGACTTTAACAGGAATTTTAAAATCATTATTTATTCTCTCTTTTAATTCATCAACTGCCTTATTGGTATAAGATATTAGCATAATTTCTTCAGGGTTCACATTTAGGCGCTCCACCAAATATTTTACTTTGGCAGCCATAGTTGTGGTTTTTCCGCTACCAGCACCAGCTATAATCATTGAATAATCTTCTTCTGTTAAAATCGCAATTCGTTGTTCTACATCAAGATTAATGTTTTTATCAATTTTTTCAAACATCCTATCAAAATATTCTTTTTCTTCAATTAATTTTCGCTTAATAAAAACTTTATTATGAGTCCTTACATAATTTTCAATATTGTTAATTATATCTAATGCTTTAAAAATATCATTTGAATAATAAATGTTATTTTTAATTTTTTTGATTAAATTGCTATTTTCTTTTAAAAAACTACCTAGTTCTTTTTGTGAAATATATTTATCTTCCGTAATAAATAGTTCATATTTTTTTATCAAGATTTTATCAGGAGAAGAAGCATTCATAAATCACCATCCTACCTAAATGCAACAATTTATTTTTTCTTATTTATGTGCATTGTTAGAGATATTCCGATGGTTATCACTCCAAAACCGATAATTTGAAAACTCAATTCTGACCATAGTATAAAGCCTATAATCACCATTGATAGTCCTAATAATAAAATTGCCTTAACTTTTTCATCCATCATAATTCACCTTTATGCACTACATCTATCTACTATATATATAATACACCACTTTAGTGTTAATTTCAACGACAATTAATAAATGTAATTTTTGATTTTACACTCAAATAAAAAACCTTTTTCAAGGTTTTTCGCATTATAATTAAGAAAATTTATTTATAAAATAGAATTAATAATTTTTTGAGTAAAGGCTAAATACTCATTTTTTATACTTTCTAATAACTCTTCAGTTGTAGCTTCAAACCTCAAAGTTAAGTGAGGGGTGGTGTTAGAAACTCTAATTAAAAACCAATAATTATCTGTTTCAAATCTAATACCATCAATTTCTGAAAATTTATAATTTTTTTGTTTCAAAATATCTTTGATCATATCTATTACTAGAAATTTGTGTTCATCTTTTACTGGTATTTTAATTTCATCAGTTGAATGATAATAATTAATTCCCATAATTAATTCAGGAATCGTTTTATTTGTAACAGACAAAACTTCAGCTAAACGAAGTCCAGCATAAATTCCATCATCAAATCCAGGAAATCTATCTTTAAAAAAGATGTGTCCTGAATACTCGCCACCAAATTCAATGTTTTCTTGATGAAGTCGGCGATAAAGGTAAGAGTTACCTGTTCGATTCATTATTTGTTTAAACCCTAATTTCTTTAATTCATCGGTCAATGATTTAGAGCATTTCACATCATACAAAGCCGTTTTATTATTTACTTTATCTTGTAAATAACGGTACATAATGATCATATATAGATCACTATTTATAATATTCCCTAAATGATCAACAATTCCAACTCGATCCCCATCAGCATCTAACGCAATCCCCATATCATAATTCAATTCAACTACCTTTTCTTGTAAGTCTTTTAAATTACTAGGAACGGATGGATCAGGATGATGATTTGGAAATTCCGGATCACTTGTAGCATATAACAATTCATATTCTAAAGGTAAATTATTAAGAATTTCTTTAATAACTATTGAAGTGGTACCATTACCGCAATCAACAACAACTTTGATTCTGTTATTTTCGAAATTTAAAGAGTTTTTAACTAATTCTATGTATACATTAGTAATATCATGTTTTTTTTCAATTCCTTGACCAGTAATAAAGTTGTTTTTTAAAGTAAACTCATAAAAATCTTTTATTTCTTGACCAAGAGCATTTCCATCTTCGGTAAATGACATTTTAAAACCATTGTGATTACTAGGATTATGACTAGCGGTTATCATAATTCCTGACCACACATTTAAATGAAATCTAGCAAAATAATACATAGGTGTTGTTACTAGTCCCAAATTAATAACATTGATACCAGTACTAATGATCCCTTTTATTAAAGCTT
>DUPI01000012.1 GCA_012838395.1 Mollicutes bacterium | reverse complement strand
GTCATTTTGCCGAGTTCCTTAACCATAGTTCTCTCGCTCACCTTAGGATACTCTCCTTGCCCACCTGTGTCGGTTCTCGGTACAGGCACCTATATAATTAACCCTAGAAGCTTTTCTCGGAAGCTTGGCGTCAGAGGATTTCAGTAGCTTTATGCTACCTTCACCATCACACTTCAGTTGTACAGTATACGGATTTACCAATATACAAACCTTTGTGTTTAGACCAGAATCCATTAACTGGCTCCTCCTAGCCTTCTTCGTCACTCCATCAGTTATATAGGTGGTACAGGAATATAAACCTGTTGTCCATCGACTACGCCTTTCGGCCTGGCCTTAGGTCCTGACTTACCCTGGGAGGACGAGCCTTCCCCAGGAAACCTTGGGCAAACGGTGGACGGGATTCTCACCCGTCTTGCGCTACTCATACCGGCATTCTCACTTCTAAGCGCTCCAGCAGTCCTCACGATCTGCCTTCATTGCCCTTAGAACGCTCCCCTACCACTTTACCATACAGTAAAGTTCGCAGCTTCGGTAATATGCTTAGCCCCGGTACATCTTCGGCGCAGTGTCACTCGACTAGTGAGCTATTACGCACTCTTTAAAGGGTGGCTGCTTCTAAGCCAACCTCCTAGCTGTTTTGACAACTCCACATCCTTTCCCACTTAGCATATATTTAGGGACCTTAGCTGGCGATCTGGATTCTTTTCCTCTCGCGTAAGGGCGTTATCACCCATACACTGACTCCTGAACAAACTTACTTTGGCATTCGGAGTTTGATTACACTCAGTACGGCTAGATGCCGCCATTGTGTATTCAGTGCTCTACCTCCAAAGGGCTATAGTTCAAGGCTAGGCCTAAACCTATTTCGGGGAGAACCAGCTATCTCCGAGTTCGATTGGAATTTCACCCCTATCCACAAGTCATCCGCTCACGTTTCCAGGTAAGTCGGTTCGGTCCTCCATTTAGTTTCACCTAAACTTCAACCTGCTCATGGATAGATCACTCGGTTTCGGGTCTACTGCATCATACTAAATCGCCCTATTCAGACTCGCTTTCGCTTCGGCTCCGTTTCTTCAACTTAACCTCGCATGATACAATAACTCGCCGGTTCATTCTGCAAAAGGCACGCCATCACCCATTAACGGGCTTTGACTTCTTGTAAGCACATGGTTTCAGATTCTATTTCACTCCCCTCCCGGGGTTCTTTTCACCTTTCCCTCACGGTACTTGTTCACTATCGGTCACTAGAGAGTATTTAGCCTTACGGGATGGTCCCCGTAGATTCCGGCAAGGTTTCACGTGCCCCGCCGTACTCAGGATACCCTATAGAGTTTATGACATTTCGTTTACAGGACTATCACCTTCTATAGTTTAGCTTCCCAACTAATTCAACTATATCATAAATTTGTAACTCTTTAATATAAGGTCCTACAACCCCAGTCCTAAGACTGGTTTGGGCTCTTTCCTTTTCGCTCGCCACTACTAGGGAAATCGATTTTTCTTTCTCTTCCTCCGGTTACTAAGATGTTTCAGTTCACCGGGTTGCTTCTACATAACTATGTATTCATTATGCAGTACCTACGCATTACCATAGGTGAGTTTCCTCATTCGGAGATCTCCGGATCGAAGCATACTTAACTGCTCCCCGAAGCATATCGCTGTTTGTCGCGTCCTTCATCAGCTTCTAGTGCCAAGGCATTCACCATGCGCCCTTAGCAATTTAATCACCATTTTTGTTATTTTTATCCTAATTTGATGAGATATTTTAATGTCTTATATCGACAGATATAAGACTACCACATTATCTAGTTTTCAAAGAACTATACTGAGAGATAATCTCTCAAAACTAAGCAAAACATATTAATTAATAAGTCAGATACAGTTTATCTTTCTCCATAGAAAGGAGGTGATCCATCCCCACCTTCCGGTAGGGATACCTTGTTACGACTTCACCCCAATCGCCTATCCTGCCTTCGTTGGCCCCCTCCTAAAAGGTTAGGCTACCAACTTCGGGTATTACAGACTCTCGTGGCGTGACGGGCGGTGTGTACAACACCCGGGAACGTATTCACCCTAACATTCTGATTTAGGATTACTAGCGATTCCAACTTCATGGAGTCGAGTTGCAGACTCCAATCCGAACTGGGACCATCTTTAAAGATTTGCTCCATCTTACGATATCGCATCTCATTGTAATGGCCATTGTAGCACGCCTGTAGCCCTAGACATAAGGGGCATGATGATTTGACGTCATCCCCACCTTCCTCCGGTTTATCACCGGCAGTCTCACTAAAGTCCTCAACTTAATGTTAGTAACTAGTGACGAGGGTTGCGCTCGTTATCGGACTTAACCGAACATCTCACGACACGAGCTGACGACAACCATGCACCACCTGTCACCCGGGTAACCTCCACTATATTTCTATAGCTTCGCCGGGGATGTCAAGCCTAGGTAAGGTTCTTCGCGTAGCTTCGAATTAAACAGCATGCTCCACCGCTTGTGCGGGTGCCCGTCAATTCCTTTAAGTTTCAGCCTTGCGACCGTACTACTCAGGCGGAGTACTTAATGTGTTAACTTCAGCACCGGTTTCCCGACACTTAGTACTCATCGTTTACGGCGTGGACTACTAGGGTATCTAATCCTATTTGCTCCCCACGCTTTCGTGCCTCAGCGTCAGTAATAGCCCAGCAAGTCGCCTTCGCCACTGGTGTTCCTTCTAATATCTACGCATTTAACCGCTACACTAGAAATTCCACTTGCCTCTACTACACTCAAGTTTACCAGTTTTTAAGACGAACCGGAGTTGAGCCCCGGGCTTTGATCTTAAACTTAATAAACCGCCTACACACGCTTTACGCCCAATAAATCCGGATAACGCTCGCCCCCTACGTATTACCGCGGCTGCTGGCACGTAGTTAGCCGGGGCTTTCTGATAGAGTACCGTCAGACTATCATCATTTCCTATAATAGTTGTTCTTCCTCTATAACAGAGCTTTACAATCTTACGACCGTCTTCGCTCACGCGGCATTGCTCGATCAGGGTTCCCCCCATTGTCGAATATTCCTAACTGCTGTCTCCCGTAGGAGTCTGGGCCGTGTCTCAGTCCCAGTGTGTCCGTTCAGCCTCTCAGCTCGGATATGCATCGTTGCCTTGGTAAGCCATTACCTCACCAACTAGCTAATACAGCATAGGCCCATCTTAAAGTGGAGCCGAAGCTCCTTTTAATATAGATAGTTATCTATCTATATATTATCCGGTATTACCAACCATTTCTAATTGCTATCCCAGTCTCTAAGGCAGGTTACCTATGTATTACTCACCCGTCTGCCACTAAGTGGAAACTCGAATCATATCCTATGCAAGCATAAAATATTCATCGAACCACTTCGTTCGACTTGCATGTCTTAGGCATGCCGCCAGCGTTCATCCTGAGCCAGGATCAAACTCTCCAAAAAAAAATATTTTTTTGTTTATTTGAATTTTTTCCCAACTTATTGAATTAACGTTTTGCTCAGTTTTCAAAGATCATGTCTGCTCTTTTTGAAAGCATTATTAATATACCAAATGTTTTTCTTTAAGTCAATACTTATTTCAACTTTTTTTGCAATTTTGTAATTTTCGTTGAAATTTAAAGCAATTTCCTCGAGAGCACAATTAATATATCAAATGGTTTTAACTAAGTCAACCTTTTTTTACATGTTTTACATTTTTTTAAAAAATTGTACATATAAACAGTTTGCCTCGTTTTAAAACATTAACAATATAACCTTTTATTTAAACATTGTCAATACCTTTTGATAACATTTAACAAAAAAGCATATCCTTTTTATTATATGCTTCTTATTTAATAACTTTACTCTTTTTTTGAAGTTCTTTTATTTTTTTATATTTTTGATAATAATCTAAATTATTTTCAACATTAAATATATGATCATGATTATCATATCTTTCTATCAGTTCATTTAACCCTATATGTATAGAATTATCTAACTCATCAGAATAATTCATTATTTTTTTATGATAATTGTATTCCATTTTATCTAATATTTTATATTCACCACTCGGGAAAATTCTCAAGTCGAGATCATAATCAATATATTTAATTGTATTTTCTTCTAATATAAAAGGTGTAGCTATATTACAATAATAATAAATTCCATCTCTCTTAAACTGAACAATCACATTGTACCAAGAGTCTTTAAAAAAATACATGATAGCAGGTTCCTTTGTTCTCCAAGTATTGCCTTCAGCTTCTATAACTAGAGTTTTATCATTTCCGAAAACCATATAATTTTCCTTTACATCTAGTAAAACAGCTTCATCCCAGGCCCTATGGATTTTACCGTTATGTTTATAACATTGGATTTGTAATTTATCCCCTATGTTTACCTTTAACATTTTACCTCCTTTATTTAATATAATGGACAAGATAAAATATTAAGGTTTGAAGAATAATTTTAAAGCTTCTTTTAATTGAGTATCTTTAGCTTCATCTAACGTATCATAATATTCATGATCCTGTTCAATAATCACATCCGGTTGAAGTCCCACTTTATCAATAAAAGTTCCTTTCGGCGTCAACCACTTTTTAGTAGTAATTTTGTATTGATCTTGTGATGAAATAGTATTAAGTTCCTGAACAGTTCCTTTGCCAAAACTTTGAGTGCCTACTATTTTAGCACCAAGTTCATCGCGTAAAGTCCCCATTAACAACTCAGACGCTGATGCGCTATCACCATTTGATAATACAACTATTGGGTATTTTTTAGTAATAGTTCCCTTTGAATAGGTTTTCTTAATTCCTTCTTTACTTTCAGTTTGATAAATAATATGCGTAGAATCTAAAAATAATGATAATATATCCCCTACCGAACTCAAGTGACCACCAGAATTAAAGCGCACATCAATTATTAAACCATTTATATTCTCTGATTCTAATTTGTGCAACTTCTCTTTAAATTGTTCATATGTATTAGAAGCAAACAACTCAACTTTTAAATATCCTATTTTTTTATTATCTTTCTCATGCATTTTACTATGTACTGATTTAAGTACTATTTCATCTTTGTATAGTTTCTTAGTAATTTGCTTTTCACCACGTTTAATTAACAAATCAAATTTACTTGTCTGTTCCTTTATAAGATTAGTAAACTCAATGGTGCTTTTTTCTGATAAATCAATATCATCCAACTTTAAAAATACATCGCCAGCTTTTAAACCCTCTTTAGATGCTGGAGAATTTTCAATTACTTTATTTATGGTAATTCCTTCATCGCCATTAATAATTTCAACACCAACTCCAACAAAACTACCATTTAATTGGATGTTAAGTGTATCACTGTTGACGGGATCTAAAAATGAAGTGTAATTATCACCTAAAGATTCAATCATTCCTTTAATAGCGCCCTTAACAACATCTTCTTTATTAACTTCGCCATAAAAATTTTCTATAATATAATTATAATTATCAATTACCTCATTTAATTCTATGGGTATTTCAGTTGCTGTTTTCTTAACAAAAAATTTATTACCTAAAAAAGTTCCACTAAATATACTAATAATACAAGTCAATATAAGCAATACTGAAACTTCTAATGTTCCAAACATTTCCTGTGTGTTTTTTTGTTTTTTCTTTTTTTCTTTCATAATGTACCTCATTTCTTCTAATCAATTATTTTTTTAAGGTGCTCCATGATACTTTTGCGACCTTGATAAATTTCAACAATTTGTTTATATTTTATTTTTAACAAGGTTGATTCTTTAAATTTAAGTTCTTTAGTATCAAAATTAGATTCATCAGAAATATATTTTTGATTAAATATATTATTGATATTCGCGCTGTATTTTGGTAAAGCGTCATCCTTTTTATGATATTCTACAAAATAACTGTTATATAACGGACTGTAAATATCATCTTTAAATGTTATTAACACATAATATTCACTTTCAGATTGTTCCAATAATTTTCCGAGAAGAATTTCTTCAAATTGAATTGCCACTTCTTCTTTTTCATTATTTTGGTCATTTTTGTTTTTCTCTATCCCTATTTTTGTTATAACAAAAAAAGCAGCATAAACAAAAACGATAATCGCTGTAATTTTGACCAATTTTGTAACTTCATCATTTGAATTGACATTTCCATTAATTTTTGTTTTACCCTTATCATTTCTCTTTTTCATTATTACCACCTGTAATTAATTATAACATATCTTAAATAAAAAAGATACAAAATTGTATCTGTTTTCCAACAGGCATAACACTTATTGACTTGGCAATATTTACTAATTCATCTTCAGTAATATTTTCGGAAACTATATAATATTCGATGCCATCGCGAGTCCAAGTAATTGATGAATCTGATAGAGCCGCGATTGTTCCGGTTAAAATTAATGGTTCGCCAGTTATAGGAATTGTGACCATTTCCTTTTCCTTGATAGCTGTTTCTTGAACTAACATAAATGACGAATCTCCTGAAAACTTCGAAATAATTCTTTCCCCATTTTCTTTAGTAACACGCTCAAGATTAATGAGTTTGGTGTTTTTAGGCATATACATTGGATATATAACATCATCAACCTTTCCAACAACCTTCACATTTTCATCAACAACTGCTGTTTCCATATTATCCTTTAGTGCAAAATGATTTTTATTGTACGTTGTTTTTAAATCAATATCATTAAATTTCATTTTCATTATAACTTTATTTTCATTATTTAAGACATGAACTTCTGTTACGTTAATATCTTTATCAAGGTATATTTTTTGTTTTACTAATTCCTTATTACTAGTGTAATTAACTTTTATTGTAATAACATATCCATTGTCATTAACAGCAAATTCCTTTTCTTTGTCATTTTTAATATCCATTAATATAGTTTGTAACAAATAACTTTGAGAATTGTTGTATGGCCATTCACTTTGAAACTTAAAACTTTTGTTAAGTGATGGCGTTAATACATAAACACCATCTTCATTTTTTTAAAATGATTTGTTCATGGTTATTAATTTTATTTTTTAAGCTAACGCGAAACTTATCTTCTTGTTCATATGATACATCAACATCGTACTTATAAACATCATCATTATTTAACATTTCTAATTCTCCGACTAAATGATAACTTTTAGTTTCTTCAATTTTTTTGGTTAAATCTTTTACAACCTCTTTTTCACCAGTTTTTCTACAGCCAACAATTAATAAACTAAACAATAGAATAAGAAATAATAATAGTCTTCTTTTCATCTTTCCACCTCATATTTTATTTCATTTAATTATATGGATGTTGTATTTGAAATATGAATGAATAATTTGTTATTTTTTGTTTACAATAATTAATAATTACGAAAGGGGAAAAATATGGAAACATTACAAAAAACTGCTTTAGCGATTACTATCATCGGTGCTATTAACTGGGGTTTAATCGGATTGTTTGATTTTAACTTAGTCACTGCTCTGTTTGGAGACGAGACAATGATGACAAGAATTATTTATATTTTAGTTGGTATCACTGGCTTAATCAATATTGGAATCCTATTTAAACATTTAGATTATGATTAAAAAGACTTTATCAAATGATAAAGCCTTTTTTTAATTAATTTTTATAATTTTAATACGAACTTTCTTGGTTTTAGGAATGTATTGAACCTTAACATCAGTTCCTTCTACTTTAACATCAACTTCGTGTTCACCTTCACCATAACCTTTTAAATCTAAGTATGCAATTACATCACTAGATTCAATTTGATCAAGAACCGACTTTACACCCTTTAATCCAACAACAACAGAAACATCTTTTTTACTTAATCCTTGAACAGTATATATTTCATTTAAATTACGATACTCAATTTGAACATTTCCAATTTCTTTATCAACTGAGTTTCCAACTGAAACATTAATAGTTGCGTTGTTAACACTCATTGATTTAACTCCTACTAGTTTTGGAATTTCCATTTTGTATTGTCTATTTTCTTTCAGTTCGTTAACATCAATTTCTAATGGTATATAATTTAAAGTTGATAATACATCTTCACTTCCGTAAACAGTTACTTTAGTTTCATTTATATCAATAGAGCTGATAGCTTTACCGAATCCTATTGTACCAACAGGAATAACTTTAATAGGAAGTTCTTTACTAGGCGAAGTTATTTTAATATCAGCGCTTATTTTATCAGGCACAATTTCTACATCAATAATTTCACCCTGGTTATTATAAGCCTTTAACGGAATATCTTTAAGTGTTGTTACACCTTCTTCTTGTTTAACTAAGTTACGAATATCAATTAAAGCTTTAACTGTAGCAACTTCCTTTAGTTTATACTCAGCACCCTTGACAACAACCTTATCAGTGTTAACGATAATGTCATCAATAACTAATTTTGAAGATAAACTATCTTGATTTAACAAATCAAGTGTTAGTGTTTTTGTTTCTGAGATTTTGGGATAAATAACAACAGTAGCAATCGATGGATTAACTTTATAATCAATTGATTGCATCGCTTGTTTATACGTCACATTTACCTTATGCGTTCCTGGTTTTAATCCTGTTAGATCTATACTTACATCATGGTTCGACGATTGTTTAGCAAACATTAATTCTCCCCTTCGCCCTATCAAGGTAATATCAACATTACTTGGGATTCCCTCTACAACATAAGCCTCTTCATTATATATAACCTTCACTTCTTGATTTTTTAAAACTTCAGCTGAACTCTCAGAAAAAGTTATAATCTTTTGATCAATTACAATAAATAAAGTAACAGCAAAAATTAATGAAATAAATAATAAAGTATTAGTTTTTGACAACCAATTTTCTATTTTTTTACCAGATTTATCAAATTTTTTCGTACCTACTAAAACAAGTCTGGTAGTTGGTATAATAATTTTTTTGTCAATAAATGCCCAAATCGACTTTAAAAAGTTTTTAATTATCTTGAACATTGTCTTCATCATTGTCACCTTCCTCGTCTTCATCATCTAAGATTAATGATTTTTTAGGTCTTAACTCTTCTAAAAGCATTAATTTAATCTCATCAATTGTTAAGTTATAATGAAGTTCAGATGATACAGCAATTGATAAACGTCCTGTCTCTTCAGAACAAACAATTGAAATACAATCCGTTGTTTCAGCCATACCCAAAGCAGCTCGGTGACGAGTTCCAAGACGTTTACTAATTTTTAAGTTTTCACTGCTTGGAAAAACCGCTCCTGCACTTGTTATTTTATCACCTTGTATAATAACTCCACCATCATGAAGTGGGTTATTTGGAAAGAATATCGAAATTAATAATTCACTAGAAATATCAGCATAAATTTTCTTTGATTTATCAATATATTCACTTAAACTATGATCACGCTCAATAATTATAAGCGCGCCAATTCTATTTTTTCTAAGATAATCAAGAGACTGCACAATTTCATAAACAACTCGTTCTCTCTCATCCACAGTCAAAGTTTTGTGACGCCCCAACAATTGACTTCTTCCCAACTGTTCAAGAACATTTCTAATTTCTGGTTGAAAAATAATAATCATTGCAAGTGGCCCCCACATTATTGCATTATCAATTAAATATCCGATTGTTGCCAAGTTTAAAACTTCACTTACTATTTGAAGTGCTAAAATAAATAATATTCCTTTAAACAACAAAACCATTTTAACGTTCCGACGCAGATTTTTTAAAACATAATATAAAACTAACCAGACTAATAAAACATCAATTAATTTTTTAAGTAACATTAATATAGCATCTAAAGTCATAATATTCCTCCAATTAATTCCTATAATAAATTATATCACACTAACTTCTTTTTTAAAATAGCGAAGCATTTTTTATTTTTAAGTAATCAAATTAAAAAAGGGAATACTTTCATATCCCTTATAATTTAAAATTGCCAAACATCTTCATCAGTGTCAGCGTTTAATGTATCAATTTTAGGAGGGGATAATTCATCCTCAACTTCATTAACAACTCCAACATCGTCAACAACAATATCTTCAACAGGTTCTTCAACTAGCGGTTCTACAACTGAATCAATTGGCGTGTCAACTACACTCTCACTTAAAGGCACAATTAAATCCTCCTCAAGAGTAACTTCTGTTGATATTATTTCCTCTTCATTATTGACTCCAATCCCAAACGGAACAGTTAAATCTTCCTCTACAGAATCACTTGCATCAGTCCCAGTAGATTCTACCAGATCAATTCCTGCAGAATCAATCGTATCATTCTCTATAGATTCAACAACATCAGCCTCTGTAAAATCAACAACATCAGCCTCTGCAGAATCAATCATATCAGTCCCAGTAGATTCTACCAGATCTATTCCTGCAGAATCAATCGTATCATTCTCTATAGATTCAACAACATCAGCCTCTGTAGAATCAACAACATCAGCCTCTGTAGAATCAACAACATCAATCGCAGCAGGAACATTTTCTTCAATTAGATTCGCCCAATCATCATCCTCAACAAGAATCGGTTCCTCAATGATTAGTTCTTCAACTGGCAATTCTTTCTTATCCTTTTCCTTATTTTTTTTATCCTTTTTCTTTTTAACTTTCGGCTCTCTTTTCACCTTTTTTTCAAATTGATTTCGTCCGAAATTTGTTTTTTCAGCAATATAACCTATTAGTGCCATAAATAAAATGACACCCACAACAATAAACCAAACATAGTTATCTAAAATAAAATTCTTATCCATCTTTATAAGCCCTCCTAATCTATAATAACATACTAACATTTTTGTTAAAATTTATCAATAAATTTTGCTCCACTTTACAAACGCTATTCATCAAGATAATATTTACCTTTAAACATATCATAAAGTAATAAGTTTTGAAAGTTTTGTTGGCGCAAAACCTCAAATAACATTATTGCTACAGAATTAGATAAATTTAAAGCCCTAATATTATTGTTTATCGGAATTCTAACGCACTTATCAATGTTATTTTTCAAAATTTCCTTTGATATTCCTGTACTTTCTTTCCCAAAAATCAAATAAATATTCTTATTAACATCATTATAATCAAACGATGTATACAATTTTCTCCCATATCTTGTTAAAAAATAAAATTCACCTGTATTTTTGTCACAAAAATCATTAAAATCTTCATACACTTCGTAATCACACTTTTCAACATAGTTAACACCACTTCGTTTTATATTTTTTTCATCTAATGAAAATCCAAGTGGTTTTATTAAATGTAATTTACACCCAACACCAGCACAGGTACGCATAATATTGCCAGTGTTTTGTGGGATTTCCGGTTCATACAAAACAATATTTATCACAATCTATATGACACCATTTTTTCTGAAAAAACTAGTAAGAGCTTCCATATCTTTAGTTTTGGGTACTAAAATATCATCGATAATTCGATCTTTTACCGAAAAAAGATTGGTGTGGACAAGTAAATTATTTTTATACGTTACCAAATCCTCATCCAAAATATCGTTTAATTTTCTCGTGACTTGATTTATATTATTAGTAGCATTTATTACTACTATATCATTAGTTAAATCATTCTCCAAAACAAAATTTTTGATTGTTTTATCCATTTCCAAAACATTATCATCATTTCCGTTAACAACATAAATAATTATATTAGGATTTTCTAAAAGATAATTATCTAATTCTTCCATTTTAATTTCATATAAAATGTTATACAAAGGAGAAGATTTTTTATAATAATCATTTTCTGTCTTATATCTATTAGCTAGATGGAAAGTAATAAAAACTGTCGATATAATAATAGCAGCTAAAATAATATAATTTTTGATTGGTATTTCTCTTTTTTTCATTATTCCACCCCATATATATATTAACATACTTTACCTTTTTTTAAAATAACAACACTTTATTTCTTAACTATACATATGCTTTGTTTTTAATATTATTCAATTAAAGTGTTTCTTCTACTTTTATTTCATCGAGTGTTACTACTGGTAATACAATGCCCTCTTCCTTTAGAAGTTTCGCAAACTTTTCCCTAAACAAGTCTAACTCTTTAATAATACTATCTGGGTATATTCTTTTACTCGTTTTTATCGCATTATAAACATCTACTATATCTACTTCACTTTTATTTTTAAATAAAGCTTGAGAAAAAGCTTGAGTTAAAACAGAAAACGAAACATCAGGATACATTGCAGATAATCCATATATTCTTTTAAATTCTGACGTTGCACTAACAATTGATTCAATTAACTGTTTAGCAATATATTCATTATACTTAAATTTAATTCCAGTTTGCTTTTCAATTTTCGGAAGTGAACCTAATAAAATCTTTACAGTAGTAGCTTCATCTGGTTCAAGTATATCTATTTTTTCGAAACGACGCAAAAAGGCTCTATCACGAATAATGTAAGTGTTATACTCAATAGTTGTTGTCGCACCTATCGCTTTAACATCACCCCGGTCTAAGGCAGGTTTTAACATATTAGCTAAATCCATTGGACCAGAACCCCTAGCACCTATCAACGTATGAATTTCATCAATAAATATAATAGTTTTTTCTAGTTTTTTTATTTCCTCAACAAAAATATTCATAATCATTTCTTCTTTGCCATCTATTTCAATAACACCCACTAATGATGTTGAGTTAATTTTTATTATTCGATATCCTTTTAACGCATTTGGTACTTCATCCCTTTGTATAAGATATGCTAATCCTTCAACAATTGCTGTCTTACCAATACCAGGCTTACCAACTAGCAATCCTGACTTTTCCGGAGTTAGTAAAATTATCATTAATTTTTTTAATTCCTCTTCACGCGCAATTGAGGGATTAGTAATATAATTTTTGCTGGTTAAATCATCACCATATGTTTGGATAATACTAAAGTTACTAACATGCTTCGCTTCTTCATTGAAAATATTAAAGTTTTTCACAACAATACCATCCTTTCTATTTTTTTTCGATATAACCATTTCTCACAAACGCTTCAATAATTTTATCAGATGTTACGGCTCCATCAATACGATTGTATCGACTTTCTACTTCTCCTGCTTTTATAAAAACTGTTGTTGGCGTTCCTGAAAAATCAACAACGTTATTTAAACTTGTTTTATCTTCAGAACTTATCTTTTCCTTTGCAACATTAATATAATAAACATCTACATTATATTTATTAACAACTCTCTTTAAAGTTTTTTCATAACGTTCACAAAATGAACAATCAGTTGAGCCAATATAGAGAATAAACGATTCCTTGTTTTCTATTTTATTAGCAAACTCTTTATATTTAATTTCAATGTATGGTTTTTTATTAACACAACCAACAATAAATATACAAGTTAATATAATTACAATTATTTTTTTCATACGATGCCTCTTTCTATTATAATTATATACTATAAAACTTAAAAAAAAAAGACATTTGAAAGAATTAGAAAAAAAAGAAATAAATTTGTTTTCAACTTATTTCTTATTTGTTTTTTTTGTAAACTAATACTTGGTCAGGAACTAGATAAATATATTTGTTATTTCTAAAAATTTGTTCAAAGTCTGACGGAAATTGTTGTCTTATTTTATCAACAGTATCCCCCTGTTGAGTAATATAAAAGAACACATTCTCTTTTGGCACTAGCAATTCTTGATTAGGATAAATAAAATCATCTGGATCAATACCATTTAATTTCGCTAAATCATTTACATCAATATTATAATCTTGGGCTATCTGATAAAGGCTATCTCCCTTTTTTACCATATAATTATCAAAAGGATCAGCACTAACGCTTGGAACAATTATTTGTTCACCCGGTGCTACTTCATAATTGGGAGGAAACCCATTTATTTTTCTTATTTCATCGGGAGTTATCCCCAAACGATTAGTTATTGATAATATGTTTTCCCCTTCTTTTGCTGTGTAAATTATATACAATCAACTCACCTCATAATAGTATATGTGAGTAACTTTTTTTTGCCAAAATATCATTTATTATTTTTTTATATATACGCTATATTTCAAACTTTTATTAAATTTAAATTCTGTGTTTTTAAATAAAGTTCTAACCCCAAAATTATCGCTATAATATTTTACTTCATCGCCTTCTAAAAAATATACAAAATCGTGAACATATTTAATATTTTTTAGACTCTTAATATTGAACAAGTATATTTTCTGTTCAGCATTTCTACTAGGTGCTCGGTAAACATTATATCCATTTGAAACTTTACGATAATAATAAATATATCCAGTTTCTTCTAACCCAACTGTATCAATTTTGGAATACGATGAATTACTAGAATTTTCTTCTCCATTAGGAAATAGTATTTTCTTATTTAAAAATTTCCCTACATCGACACGTTCCCACTTGCCATTATTATAATACTTAATTCCGGTTTCAACATTACCAACTTCCAATAAATCGCCACTCTTAATATTCAGTTCATATTGCTTTTTATTACTTTGATCGTATAAATATACTGAATTTTTAACAACACCTTGAATATAAGAATCAAAACTTATTTTTTTGTTTGACTTAATTGTTTTTTTTACATTATTCGCTAAATTTATTATAAAAAAATCACTAAATTCGTGTTGGGAGTTATAGTCAGCAACAACATAATGTTGATTTAACATTACTTCTAAATCACGTATATATACATCTTCTGTAAATATCTGCACATTAAAAATCTTATTTTCATTAGAATTACTTAATGTATAAATTCCTCTATAATTATTTATACCAACAAAATGATCGTCTATTAAATTTTTAGTATATATAGTGAGTGGTTCTTTTTTATGTTCTAAAGTTTTATCGTCTTCCCATTTTATCAAATCATAATCACTTAAATCACTAACAAATCTATCTAATTCACTATTACGACCCTTAATATTGTTATAATAATTAATCCCATCAACACTCAAACACATAATGTCCATAATAATAGTTTTGTTTTCAAAAATAGGTAACAAACATTTGTAATCATCATTTTCAAAATATTTTATGTTTTCGATAATCATTTCATCTTTTTTAAAATAAGCATAAGTTTGAAAGGAAAAAACATCATTATCATGTAATACATTAAAATAATAACTATCAATTTCATTTTTAGTGTTGGCAACATGAATTTCTTCAACATTAAAAACTCTATTATCCACTTTAACTTGGTATTTAATTTCATGACCATTGCCCCAAAACTTAAACGCTAATTGAATTAATAAATAAATAGTAAACAAAGTTGTTAACATTTTTAATAATCTCTTCATAACCTTGATCCTTTCTATTTTTTTATTATCAATATTTATAAAAAAGAAGTATTTTTTATCTTTTGTTTTCTTCCTTTGTATTATTATGAAAATACTTCTTTTTTTCTTTCATCATATAACCCGTTATAGAATTTTCAATTTCTGGAAGAGCTGCTTTTTGAATATTTGAAAATATTACTCGTTCCTTTACAGTATCAATTTTAATAGTGCCCCAAATAATCCCCATTCTTACTTTTAAATCGTTAAACATATCAGGAGTGATAGCAGTAAAAAAATACCCGAAAAAAACTCTTTTTTGGCCAAGTAATATTCTTTTGTTAGTAAGAGCCACAACATATGTTGTAAATATTTCAAAAGGACTTGCATTTTTTTGAGCTGCAAAAGCATATTTAATGTATTCGCCATCATTTAGGTGTTTATCAATTACTTTTGAATGAGACTTTAATCTCCACGATATAGTTAACGGGTATTTATTTTTGAATTCCTTTATCTTTGGATATACATTTTTTAACATAAATTTCCTCCTTACACTTATTTAATAAATTCATGCTTTTTAAACAATTTTATATATTCGTCTTCTGTTTTTGAACCAATAATATTATCCAAACTTTTTTTATCCTTAACAATCATCATGTACGGAGTTCTAAGTTCTTCAATACCCAATTCTAAAATAGAGTCATCAAATGCGTTATAATCCTCTTCTTCAATCATATCTATCTCTAAATAATTGATTTTAACATCATTTTCGTCAGCAATTTTGTTTAATATTGGTTTTACTTGAATACAAGCGCCACAACCACTTTGTCCTATAACTAAAATTCTTTTTTCTTTACTTTCCAACAAATCAAAATATTCATCGGTTTCAATAAAATTTAAAGATAATAACTCATCATCATCTTTGTTTTTTGGTTCTGCATTTTCATCTAAGAAATTGTTACTTTTTAGAAAACGTACTAATGACGCTTTTTCTAAATAACCTCCCTTTTCAGCTTCCTTTTCACCAGTTTTACCTATAACTAAATACGGGGTCCCAAAATCAGTTTCATCGATATCCAGAACATCTAAAAGTTCATAAAATTGCTGATTTGTTAAATCTAAGACATCTATGTGAGTATAATTAAAATCATAATTTTCCGATACATCCTCTATAACAGGATTAAACAAATCACAAAACGAACATTTTGAACTACCAATATAAATTAAACTATTATCAGTTTTTTGATAATTCTCTTTTAGTGAGTTTAAAATTTTATTTCCGTTTGTGTGTTTGATATAAAGTGATAAGGGTAATAATAAAATTATGGCAAAGATTATAACTAAAGTAATTATTGTTTTTTTTGTTTCATTCATTCTATACACCTCTATTTTCATTACTAATATTTGTTTTTTTAATATGTAGAAAAAGGAAATTCTCAACCTTTCATTTTGGTAATCAGACATCTCCCCTAATAATTAATATTATAACATTTTATTTTATTTGTAATTTTTTTACTGGTCCACTTTCTCTAAGACCATTGACTACCATATCATCTTCTAATGATAATATCAATTGTTCAAAATCCAAATAACCACTCAATTTTTTATCAAAATCATTTTGAGCTTCTTTGGTTTTTTTTAACCAATCTTTATTAAAAATATAATAAGTAAGAATATTTGAGCGTAAATTATCATTTTTTTGATTAGCAATCTTCTTAGCATCATCATAAGATTCAAAAACTTGTTCAACCTTTTCCGCATTATAACATTGCCCATAAAAATTAAATTCAGGAATTTTGCGTTTATTAATATCCATTAAAATTTGATAAGGAAATACAATGCTATATTCTTTTTTTGACGTTCCATCACCCAAATACTTTGTGGTCTCACTAACTAAGTAAACTTTTGAAACAATATTTGCTACAACTTCATATTCTCTTCCCAGTTCATGTAGTCCAGGTGTCCATCCTGTTTGTTCGCAAATTTCCATTACAGCATATTTGATAGGATATTTGTCTCCATTAACCATATTTTCCTCCTAATAACAATTTATAAATTATCATGCTTTATATAAATATTTATTTAGTAACTATTTTCCACAGCAGTGTTTGTACTTTTTACCACTACCACAATGATTTTATTTTAAGTCAATTCTACTCTTTATTTTAGCATTTTACTCTTATTAACCCCATAAAAATGCAGTTTACTTGTTTCTATTTTGGTTCGTTTAGGTAGCAGAACTTATCTAAAAACTTATCTAAAATTTGTCGACTTTTATTTATTATCATAATAACCAGATTTTATTCTATTCATTTCAACATCACAATTATCAATTAAAATATAGAAAATTATAACATATATAATAATTATTCCAGTTCCAATCCAACTATTAGCATTTATTTCAAACTTAATATAAAAATATATAGTCAATATTATACAAAGGACTAATAATAATGAATACAGAATATTCCTGTTTCTATATTTTCTATATAATTTTTGCTTTTCTATACTTAAATCCTTTACATTTACCGTTACATCATAATATTTTTTGTTAGCAACTATATCTTCAAAATTCTCTTGATAACGATATGGTTCTATTTCTTTCTCATACCATTGAACATATAAACTCCAATTTTTCGCATAAGTTTTTCTACCAACAAAAGCATGAACTAAAAGTAAAACAATAGGTATAGCAAACATCAATATAATATTTATAAACAAACCATAATCTTCTGTTTGGTGTGCAACTGAAACAATATTATTATTATCATCTAGATATATAAAAATATTTTCTCCTGCTTCAAAAGAATCATCTATATTGTAATCTTTAAAATCAAATTCATATTTTTTGCTACTATCTGTATACCAAAATGTATCTTCATATAAACTAATATGACCTGATATTTCTTTAGTTGCACCATTTGGATAAACAGGATTATCTAACGCATTTATGAAAGAAGTTATTGTATAAATACATAATGGAAACATTACTAACAAAATAATTAATATTGTTATTAGATTAAATCTTTTATATTCTTTTTTTGCTAATTCTGCTTGTTTTTCCGGATGATTCTTTATAGAATTTAATATTCTCTTTTGTTCTGCCATATTTATTGCAGCACTTGCTGCTAAAGCTCCTGTACTAAATTTCATCTTTTTTACCTCCCTATAATTCATTACAAAAATATTTTACCATTTTATATTATTTTTATCAATATACCTCTACCAAATTAGCAGTGGTTCATACATCCTAAAAACCATTGGAAATACTGAGTTTCATTGTACCAAAATTATTTTAGATAATTTTTAGATAAGCTCTCAGAACGTATCTAGAAATTTATTTAATAATTTCACTCTATATTCATATATGCAAAAAGCCCTTATTTCAAGGGCTTTAGTCTATTTACCACAACATTGTTTATACTTTTTCCCACTTCCACATGGCATTTAATCGTCTTTTTTTGTCACTTTTCTTCCCTTTTTGTGTTCAAAACTTCCCTGTTAATGTTCAACTCTTTCCTAATTGTCACTCATTTTTCAAGAAAAGGTATCTAAAAAAACATATATTTCCACATAACTATAATAAGACTAACGCTTATAATTCCGCATAACAAGTACACAATAATATGCTCAATAGATTTTTTAGGCTCATAAATATATAATTTAAGATTGCCTTTTTTGTCAACACAATATTTTATATCAACACTTTTATTGATATCATTTTTAAATTTTTTACCTGACCAATAATACTTTGTGGTAATTCTAGATGCTTCTTGAGTATAATTCTTGCCATCAATTGTACAATTTACAATGAAATGAGCCGAAGATGTTGGATATCCACCTACTCTATCGAGATGAGGTATTTCTTCATCTTGCCAATGAAAATCAACGATTTTTCCACTCTTATTATCCACATATTTTTTTTGTTTTACCACTAACAAATTTATTAATTCAATAATGGCAAATAATGGCATAACACTAACAAATACTAAAATTGTATTTAATAAATAGAATAATACTTTATACATTTTATATCTCCTTACTACTCAAATTATAACTGAGTTATAACATTTCAGGGTATCTAAAAGGTATCTAATTCCCTTTTTATCCCTCTTTTAAATTATTAAATCCTCGCAAACCCTTATAT
>DUPI01000066.1 GCA_012838395.1 Mollicutes bacterium | reverse complement strand
GTCTTTTAATAATGGATGATAAATAACGTGTATTAAATTATCAAACCCTAAAGTACCTTGACCAAAGTTAGCATGACGATCCTTTTTAGCACCTATTTCATTTATACTATCGTTAACATGAATACAAGCCAACTTTTCCAACCCAATCACTTTATCAAATTCTTTTAAAACACTATCAAACTCAGATATTAAATATCCCGCATCATTAATATGACAAGTATCTAAACAAACTTTAACGTGTTCGTTATATTTAACACCATCAATAATTGTTTTCAATTCTTCAAAATTTATTCCAATTTCAGTTCCTTTGCCAGCCATTGTTTCAAGTAAAATATCAACCTTACTATTCTCTTCTACAATAATATTAAGAGCCTTAATAATATTATTTATACCTTCTTCTCGCGTTAACTTAACATGACTACCCGGATGAAGGACTAATTTTTTTATACCAAGTTCTTCCACTCTTTTTATTTCTTCTTTTAAAAACCTAATAGCAAAATCTAACTTTTCACCACTACCTGCTAAATTAACAATATACGGAGCATGAACAACAAGATTGTTAATGTCGATATTGTTCTCCTTCATTATTTTATATCCTGCTAAAGTCTTTTCTTTATCAATTGGAGACCTTGCTGTATTTTGAGGGGCCCCAGTATATATCATAAAGGCATTTGCACCATAGCTAAGAGCTTCTTTGACACTACCTAATAATTGTTCTTCTTTTTTAAAAGAAACATGTGATCCTATAATTAATTTTTCCACAACAACCACCTACTTAATCTAATTTTTCTAATTGATTAACAATAATTTGTAATTTATCAAACCTTTTTTCTACTTTACCTAAAATTTTAATTAAATCTCCGACTTCAATATTAGAATATTTTTCATGAACTTTAGGAAACATTACTATGTCAACTGAACTAATTTCATCACTAGCAGTTATAAAACTCATAACATCACCTCGTTTAGTATTAATTTCCTTAACACGATCAACATAGACAATTAACTCAACAACTTTATCAAAATGTTTTTTCAAGGAATTCACTTGAACAAGATGAGGATACTTGATTCTATATTCGGTTACAGGATGACTACTTATAAAAAAACCAAATGTATCTAATTCTAATTTCATTAATTCTTTTTTACTATAGTCATCAAAGATTTTTATTTCAGGTTTTAAAGCGAATTCTTCTCCAATATCCTTTATTAACTCACCATAATTAATAATTATATCCAAGTTTTCCGTTAAGGTTTTTTTATTTAAGCCAATTGAATTAAAGCAACCAGCATTAATTAGACTAATCATTGTCTTTTTATTAACACTCTTACCATATACCCTTTTGATAAAATCGTATATGTTTTTATATTTTCCATTTTTTCTTTCGTTAATAATAGTACTTGAAGCTGCAGCACCTATATTTTTAATAATAGATAACGGATAAATAATACCCCTGTTCGTTACAATGTATTCATCAAAACTCAAATTAATATCAGGTGGTATTACTGTTATATTGTTACTTTTACATTCATAAATATATTCTTTAGTTTTTATTTCACTACCGACTACCATTGACAATAGGGCTTTCATGAAAAACAATGGGTAATGAGCTTTTAAATAAGCCATTTTATAAGCAATTAGAGAATAGGCAACGGCATGAGAACGATTAAATCCATATAAGGAGAATTTTAATATCAAATCATAAACATTGTTAGCTACGTCTTGTGAATAACCTTTATTAATACTTCGCTTTATAAATTTGTCACGTTCTTTTAACATAAGTGTTTCTTGTTTTTTACTCATTGCTCGTCTTAACAAATCAGCTTCGCCTAAAGAATAACCAGCCATCACACTTGCAATTTGCATTATCTGTTCTTGGTATACAATAATTCCATAAGTAGGTTTTAGTATATCTTCTAAATCAGGGTGAATATCTATAATTTTTTCCTTACCGTTTTTTCTTCTTATATAAGAGTCAATGTTTTGCATTGGCCCTGGTCTAAACAAAGCATTAGCAGCACTTATATCTTCAAAACTTGTTGGGCGAAGTTTTCTTAAAAAGTTTTTCATTCCTTCTGACTCAAATTGAAAAATACCAGTTGTATTAACCTTAGTAAAAATCGCTAAAGCGGCAGGATCATTTAATGGAATTTGTTCAAACTTAAGATCAACGTTTAATAGCTTTTTAATATCCGATAAAACATCTGTAATTAAAGTTAAATTTCGAATACCTAAAAAATCCATTTTTAACAATCCGATATCCTCTAAATAATCCATATCATAACCTGTTGTATAAAAAATTTCATGTTTTTTATCAAGGGGGATTATTTCATCTAAATCTACATTAGACATAACAATACCAGCAGCATGGACAGAACTATGGCGTTTTAAACCTTCTAATTTACTAGCCACCTTATAAAGTTTCATCAATAGTGGTTTATTATCTAAATAGCTTTTTAGTTGGTTATTTTGATTATAGTTTTCTAATAAACTTAGCTTAGAATTTAACATTTTAGATATATAATCAACAATTTTCAAATCAACATCCATTGTTCTAGCAACATCCCTAATAACTTGTTTGGAACCTAAAGTACCAAAAGTAATAATTGGTGCGACTCTTTTTATACCATATTTATTAATGCAGTAATTAATAACTTCTTCACGGCGATTATATTCAAAATCAATATCAATATCAGGCATACTGATACGCTCAGGATTTAAAAATCTTTCAAATAATAAATTATATTTAACAGGATCAACATCAGTTATATTTAATAAATAAGACACTAGTGAACCCGCAGCACTTCCCCGTCCTGGTCCTACTAAAATGTTTTGATCCTTAGCATACTTAACATAATCCCATACAATTAAAAAGTAATCACAAAATCCCATTTTGTTTATAACTTCAAGCTCATGATTCAATCTATCAATATATATTCTTTGAACTTGATTACCAAATCTTTTTTTAAGACCACGAATACAAAGTTTTTTTAAATAAGTATAGCTATCATAATTATTAGGACATTCAAAATGTGGAATTAAATGTTGATTAAACTTTAATTCGAGCTGGCATAGCTCATTGATTTTATAATTATTTTTTAAATCATCAGGATATTTTGTAGAAACTTCTTCAAATAGTTTTAAATAATTATAAGATAAATTACTACTCATCTCTGATTCAAAAACACTATCTCTAATGGCTAATAAATAATTAATATATTGACTATCTTCAGGATTTAAATATAATATTTCATCCATATATATTAAATTAGAACCATTTAATTTTGATCTTTCGTCAAGTGATTTATAACTTATAAAAACATATTGAAATATTTTTTCTAAATCATTATATAAAGTCAATGACTGAAAAGGAACAATACAAATTAAATTATCACTATATAACTTTAAATTATTTAAAGTTAATTTACCTTCTAAATTTATGGTATTAATTTTAATTAAATTTTTATAACCATCATAATTACAACAATATAAGATTATGGCAAAATCATTAATCTTTATTTCTAATCCTACAATAGGTTTAATATCATTAAGTAAACATTTTTTATAAAAATCCATAACACCGTACATGTTATTATCAGTAATGGTTAATTGTTTTAAATTATTTTTTTTAGCAAATTCAACTAAATCTTCAACTTTAATCATACTAGATAATAATGAATAATGAGTTTTTATATTTAATGGAATATAATTCATACTACACCTCCAGTCAATCATTGCTACTATCTAAACTTAATTATACCATCTTTTTGTTTAAATTAATAACAAAACAAACATAAATTATTGACTTGAGGATTTTAATATGATAAAGTTATATAGCGAATGAAATTACTAGGAGGGAGTTTATTATGGCTAAAAAAATAACAAGTAAAAAACCTTTATTTGGAAATAAAAGATCTCATGCGTTAAACGCTACGAGAAAAATGCAAAGACCAAATTTACAAAAAGTAACATTAGATAACGGTGAAACAATCATGATGAGTGCTAGGGAGTTAAAATCTCTTAAAAAAACAAGTAAAAAAGTTGAAGCACAAGTTGAATAAAATCATATAAAAGAAGCAATTAAGAGTTAGTTTGTTGAAAACGGACGCTCAAAAAAGAAGCATATGAGAAATCATATGCTTTTTGATTTGTTATAATCTTTTATTATTTTTGTATCTTAACTAATAATTTATAACTTAGGGGTAGCGATTGAATCTTTAACATATATCACTTTCATATAATTTACTCCTTAGAATTTTTATTTAAAAACTTTATTATTTCTTCAACTGTTTTATTAAAATTCTCATAGTTTGTTTCAAACCAATTGATGCTCATTTGGTTATTAAACCAAGTATATTGACGTTTTGCATATTTTCTGCTTCGTTGTTTTATTAAACTAACAGATTCTTCAAGAGTTTTATAACCATCAAAATATTCAAACAGTTCTTTATAACCAATAGGAGTCATAACAGCTTTAGTTCTAATATTTAAATCATATATTTTTTTAGCTTCTTCCAATAATCCTGAATCAATCATTTCTTCTACTCGATTATTAATTTTTTCATATAACTGTTCACGAGAAGTAGTTAATCCAATAAAAATAGTATCATACAATAACTCATTACTTTTATTTTTACTAGATAAAGGTTCCTTATTAAATTGATAATAATCAAGTGCCCTTTCAATTCGTTTGCGATTATTTTTATGGATTTCGGTGTTGGGGTCTCGCTCTAATAACATTTCATATAATTCATCATTACTAAAACTATCATAATTATTCTTTTTAGGTTCTTCTTCAAATCGATAATTATATAAGCTGGCTTTAATATATAAGCCAGTTCCACCTACCATAATCGGTGTTTTTTGGTTATTTAATATTTCTTCAATTGTTTTTCTACTATCTTGTTGATAATGATAGACTGTATAATCTTCTTCTACAGTTTTAATATCAATTAAATGATGAGGGATATTTTCCATTTCTTCTTTAGTAACTTTAGCTGTTGCTATATCAAGATCTTTATACACTTGAGTGCTATCAGCGTTAATTATTTCACCCTTTAATCTTTTAGCCAGTTCAATTGATAATTTAGTTTTACCAACTCCCGTTGGTCCAACAATAACAATTACTTTATTCATATTACACCTACTTTATTAACATACTATCGCCAAATGAGAAAAAGCGATACTCCTTTTCAATAGCTTCTTTATAAGCATTCATTATATTAGTTTTGCCCGCAAGAGCACTCACTAACATTATTAAGGTTGATTTAGGCAAATGGAAATTGGTTATTAATGAATCTACTGCTTTAAATTGAAATCCGGGATAAATAAAGATATTAGTAAATCCACTACACTCTTTAAATATATTATAATCCCTTATAATCGTTTCCAAAGTTCTTGTGGTAGTTGTTCCCACACTAATAATTTTACTATTATTCTTTTTGGCACGATTTAAGATATCAGCAGTCTCACTACTCATACTATAAAATTCAGAGTGCATTTTATGCTCATTAATATCATCAACACTAACTGGTCTGAAAGTTCCAAGACCAACGTGTAAAGTAATTGACACAACTTTTACGCCAAGTTCTTGTATTTCATCAAGTAACTCAGGAGTAAAGTGCAAGCCAGCAGTTGGTGCGGCTGCACTTCCAAAATGTTTAGCATAAACCGTTTGATACCTATCTTTATCTTCTAGAACTTCATTAATATAAGGTGGCAATGGCATTTCACCTAATTCATCTAATATTTCATAAAAAATACGATTGTAATTAAATTTGAAAACAGCAATTCCCTCTTCTTTTTTTTCTAAACAAATTGCTTCTAATTTATTACCTCCAAATAATATTTTGGTCCCTACTTTTACTCGTTTAAATGGCTTAACTAAACATTCCCACTCATTATCTTTTACTGTTTTTAACATTAACAGCTCAATAACGGCATTTGTTTCTTCCTTAACACCAATTAATCTAGCTGGCATTACTTTAGTGTCATTAATTACTAAAACATCATCCTTATTTAAATAATCTATAATATTCAAAAAGGTCTTATGTTCAACTTCACCTGTTGTTTTATCTAACACTAATAAACGGGAACTATCTCTTTTTAATATCGGGGTTTGAGCAATTAAGTTTTCTGGTAGTTCAAAATCAAAATCAGATACTCTCACTTTATCACTCCGTCTTTTTTATATTTAAATGGTCATATGCTTTATCAGTAACTATTCGTCCCCTTGGAGTTCTTTTTAGCAACCCATTTTGTAATAAATAAGGTTCGTAAACATCTTCGATAGTTGTTATTTCTTCACCAATACTAGCTGCAATACTTTCAATTCCAACTGGGCCACCGTTAAACTTTTCAATAATTGATTTTAATAAATTATAATCAGTGTCATCAAGACCTAGTTTATCTACTTTCAAACGATCTAGTGCGATTTTAGTAATTTCTAAATCAATATATCCATTTCCCATAACTAAAGCATAATCTCTAACTCTTTTAAATAAACGATTGGCGATTCTCGGTGTTCCCCTACTTCGAGTGGCAAGTTCAACAGCAGCTTTATCATCAATACCACAATCAAGCACCCGACTAGTTCTTTTAACAATATCAGTTAATTCAGAAACAGTATAATAATTAAGTTTAGATACAATACCGAATCGATCACGAAGTGGACCCGTTAAATCACCTGCTCTAGTAGTCGCACCAACTAAAGTAAACGGGGGCAAATCGAGGCGAATATTACGAGTTGTCGAATCACTCCCTATAATTATATCTAACATAAAATCTTCCATAGCGGGATATAATATTTCTTCAATAAATCTTGGAACACGATGTATTTCATCAATAAATAAAACATCCCCGGGTTCAAGCGTTGATAAAATAGCTGCTAAATCCCCACTCTTTTCAATGGAAGGACCACTAGCTGTTTTAATATTTCCACCCATCTCATTAGCAATAATGTATGCCAGAGTTGTTTTTCCTAAACCAGGAGGACCATATAATAAAACATGATCTAAAGGTTCTTCTCGTATCATAGCAGCCTTCATAAAAATATTTAAATTTTCTTTTAATTCTGTCTGACCAATATATTCATCTAAGGTTTCTGGTCTTATTGATAAATCGAATTTATCCTCAGCTAACTTTTCACCTGTTATTAATCTATCTTCCATTTTATCCTCCATTTCTAATTATTTTAACAATAATTTTAAAGCTTCTCTTATTTGTTCTTCTAAAGATATATCATGATTAATCTTAGGAAGAATTTTATTAATGTTGGCACTCTTATAACCTAATGCTTTTAATGCATCAACAAGTTCTTCATTATTAACACCCTTATTATTTATTTCATCTTTACTAACTAGTTTACCTTTTAAATCCAAGATAATTTGACGAGCGATTTTATCACCAATTTTGGGAAACTTTTTCAAATACAAAATGTTTTCTCTTTCAATCGCATCAATTAATCCTTCTGGAGTACCTGTTGCGAGCATTGGAAGGGCAATCTTTGGACCTATTCCTTTGACGCTAATTAATTTTAAAAAAATTTCTTTTTCTTCAATTGTTTTAAAACCAAATAATGAAAGTTCTTCTTCCCTTACTTGTTGATATAAATAAATTTTATATTCTTCATTTTCATTAAAACCATACGGGTTTGGACAATATATTATATAACCGATATTATTGTTTTCTAAAACAACATAACCACTATCTATTTTTGTAATCTTTCCTACTATATATTCATACATAACTATCACCTACCATTTTATTATATCACGTATATTTTAAGATAGAAAGTTCTCAAGTTATTTTAATAAAAAAACAAGTGAAAAGATAATACCAATTCATACATAGTATTATCTTCATAATAACAACAAAAATATTCTTCTTTAAGAAGGAATGCACATTAACTTTCATATCCTTTTTCATAAATTTATGGTAATTAATAACCTTATTTTTTAATTAATGCTTTAATAAGATAAATCTCTAAAATAATAAAGTTAATAACGTATATCCATATTAACACTTCATTAAACATACCAGTTGTATATTTATTTATTAAACTAGGTAATGACTCGGGAATATTGTTACTAACTAAATTGTACAACTCAGGAGAAACAATATTGCCTTTTAAAAAATGAATAATTCTAAAAAAGATATCAATAATTGCTACAGAGTAAACTAAACTATTTAGCTTTTTAAAAATGTATGTAACAATAACTAATAAAATAAGAATAATAATTAACTCCATAAATCCTCCTACAATATTATGTTTAATTTGATAAATATTTTATTTTAACTTCTTGCAAATCATTAAACGCGACTTTATTAGAATTTAAATCTTCAAAGCTAATTATAACTTCTTCGATATTCTCTTCATTCTCAGTTGTTAATATTAACATCTTAATTTGGTCATGAACTTCTAATCCAACTAACTCTTGTAAATTAATAACATATTGTTTAGTTAATCTCTTATCATTGTAATTTTCAGTTCTGGATTCTAAATTAGAACGCTTAATAATATCGTAAAGATAACTTGGCGTAAAACCCATACTAGCTACAATAATTTTATTATCAATTTCTTCTTTTGTATCTTCAATAATTTGATAGAGAAGATCATTTTTTATTAAGTATTGATTATTTTCATCAGAAAATTCAATTGTTTCATTAATTGATTTCCCATTAAAATTATAAGTCAAAAATTCATCTTTTTCGCTATAAGTAATTTGATATTCAAAATCATAGTTTGATAATGATTTGTATTGTTCTAAAATATCAATTGCTTCTTCTTCTAAAGCAGGTGAAGGTGTTTGATAATTATTAGATGAAAATGATGCAATTACAAATGCAAAAAAAATAAAATATAAACCGAGTGTAAACAAAGCCCGATATCTTTTGTTACTCTTAATTAACTTTATTAACGATGTAATATTTGTTTTCTTTTTATCATCCTTTTTCATACTAACTCCTAATCTAATATTTTACCAATAAACGATTCCCTGTCTTTCAATCCATTTATAAAATCAGTTGCTTTCATTTTTGTTTTTCCTTCAGCTTGGACAACTGTAAATATGATTTCTCCATTACTAACTTTAACACCAAAACCATCTTCATAAATATTAGTTACTTGGCCATCAAAAAGACCTGAAAAATATCGATCTGTTGGATACGATTCCCAAACTTTTAATATTTTACCATTAAAATAGCAATATGCTCCTGGCCAAGAATTTAGTCCACGAATTTGATTATATATTTGTTTTTTTGTTTTATGAAAATCAATTTTTTCATCTTTTCTTTTTAAATTAAAAGCATACGTTGCTTCACTTTTATCTTGAGGCACACGAGGCGCGGTTCCATCAATAATACTTGGTAAAGTTTTCAATAATAAATCACGCCCTAAAAGGCTTAGTTTATCATGTAGCGTTGAAGCTGTATCTTCATTTAGAATATCAATCTCTTCTTGGCTAATAATGTCACCTTGATCTAACTCTTCATCCATATGCATAATAGTTATGCCAGTTTTTTTATGTCCATTAATAATTGCTCGATGAATTGGCGCGCCTCCACGAAGTTTGGGCAAAAGAGAAGCGTGGACATTAATACAACCTAATCTAGGGGCTTCTAAAATTTCATTTGGAAGTTTTTGACCATAAGCACATGTAATAATTAAATCTGGTTCTAAAGATAAAATAACATCCATTTCTTTACTTATATTTTCTGGTTGTAGTACTAAAATAGTATTATCAAGACCCACTTGCTTAATTGGTGGAACAATTGCTTTGCCATTTTTACCAGCTCGATCTGGCTGAGTCACAATTGCTCTTATTTTGTAATTTTCAATTAACCCTTCTAAAATCGGAACACTAAATTCGGGTGTTCCCATGAAAATAATTTTTAATCTTTTATTTAATTTAATATCGCTATAGTCCATATAATCACCTATCTTCATTTTATCATAAATCCAAGAAAATAACTATAATTTTATTGGATTAATATCGATGTCAACAAACACTTTATTATTGTTTTTATAAAGATTATTTATATTATCAAGTAATGGTATTAGTTTGTTCGTATTTTTATATTTAATTACTATTTGTATATAATAAATGTTATTTATTTTTGGCATACTAGATGAACTAGGTCCTAATAAAAAAACACTATTATCCACTTTTGCTTGTAAATAATTAATTATTTTTTGAGATTCTTTTAGTGCTAAATCATAATTAGACCCTGAAATTTTAATAAGCGATAAGTTATAAAAAGGAGGATATCCAAGTTGTTTTCGAACGTTTATTTCTTCTTTATAAAATCCCAAATAATTATTATTTATAGCACAAACAATACTATAATGATCTTGATTAAATGTTTGAATAATAACTTTCCCGGCATAGTTACCTCGACCAGCTCGACCAGATACTTGATTTAACAATTGGAAAGTTCTCTCAGCACTTCTAAAATCAGGAACATTTAATGAAGCATCTCCATTTAAGACTCCAACTAAAGTAACTTTTTCAAAATCAAGTCCCTTAGCAATCATTTGAGTTCCAATTAAAATATTATATTTTTCCGATTTAAAATCATCAATGATTTTTTCATGACTACCCTTTCTACTAGTTGTATCAACATCCATTCTAATAACCCTAGCATTAGAAAAAGTTTTTATAATTTCCTCTTCAAGTTTTTGAGTGCCTAAACCAAACTGATTAATATCTTTACTATGACAACTCGGACAAATATTAATTTTGCTAATATTATAATCACAGTAGTGACAACGCATATTATTTGTTGTTTTATGATAGATAAGAGGTATATCACAATTAGGACATTTAACGGTTGTACCACAATCATGACAAGTCATAACCGTCGTATAACCCCTTCTATTTAAAAGGATAATTACTTGCTCACCTCGATCAAGTGTTTCATTAATATTATCCAATAAAACTTTTGATAATATTCTTCTACCACGCTTTATTTCTTCTCTCATATCTACTAATTTAACAAGAGGTGGATTGTTATTTACCCTTTTATTTAATTCTAATAATTCATATATACCCATTTTAGCACGAGTATAACTTTCAATTGAGGGAGTTGCACTGCCTAAAACAACTGGACAATTATGCTTTCTGGCTCGATATATAGCAACATCAACAGTATTATATCGAGGTGTATTTTCTTGTTTATAAGTAGTCGAGTGCTCTTCATCAATAATAATGATACCCAAATTGTTAAAGGGTGCGAATACGGCACTTCTAGCACCAATTGCTATTGATACTTCCTTGTTTTCAATTTTTCGCCATTCATCATATTTTTCTCCCATACTTAAACGACTGTGAATAATCGCTACTTGACTACCAAACCTATTTTTAAAATTAGTAACCATTTGTGGTGTCAAACTAATTTCTGGAACTAAAACTATAGCCTCTTTTTCTAAACTTAAAACATGTTCAATAATATTCATATAAACTTCAGTTTTTCCACTTCCGGTAACACCGTGTAATAAAAAAGGTTGAAATTTAGTTAGACAACTTTTAACACGATCAACCGCTACTTTCTGATCTTTATTTAAAACAATATTATTAGTTTTTTTAATTGCATTATCATTTAAGCGATAAACTTCTTCTAATTCTTCAATAATTAATCCTTTATCAAGCAAAGTCTTAACAGCTGATGAAGAAATTTTTTGGCAATCCTTTTTTAAACAACGTTTATCTTTTTTTATCAAGTCAATAATTTGATTTTGTTGTTCACTATTAACTTTAGTGGCATCAAAGCTATCACTTAATTTTAAATATTTTTCATATTTTTTATTAACCACTAATCCCTTTTTAGCTTTTAAAGCTTGAGGTAACATTGTTTGATATGAAGATATCAATGGTGATAAAGTCTTTTTACTAATATATCGTCCTAGTTTAATTAATTCATCATTTAAGACTGGCTCTTTGTCGATAACAGAAATAATGTCTTTAAGTTCATAATCATAATCTTTTTTATCTTTATCTATTTTTAAAATAAAACCTTCTAATTTACGATTATTAAAAGGAACCAATACACGTTTACCTATTTCAATTTGTGTGATTAAATCATTAGGCACTTTATAAGTAAATGTTTTATCAATTCTTTTTGCTTTTATTTCAACTAGTACTTCAACTACCATGAACATCACCTTCTTATATATTATATCATGGCTAAAGAAAAAAAACATTAGGTAACTTGCCTAATGTTTTTTGTGTTTTGGATAGTTCTATGTTTACTTTTTTTATATTGAATAACATGCAGTAAATACAAATATTCCAATTATAAAGTTTGCATAAAAAGTTAGTATACACTATTTTATTTTTATTTCATGACTTCAATTGCAGCACGCATTTGCAAATCATATTTAACCATATCTATTCCACCGAATAATTTTAAAAACTCTTCTTCATCCATTTGATATTTGCCAGCTAACTTTAAAACTTCTTCTTTAGCTCTTTCATCAGTTATTTCTATTTTTTCTTGTTTTACAATTTCTTCTAACATCAAACGATACTTTACGCGAGTAGTTGCCTCTGGTTTCATTTGTTCTTTCAAGGCATTTTCATCCGAGTTAGTAAATTGATAAAATTGCTCTAAAGTTAATCCTTGCATTTTTAAGTTTTCAGAATATTGACCAAGCATTCGTGATAACTCTTCATCAATCATCACTTCTGGAATATCTACTTCCATATCTTTAGCGCTTTCTTCTAATAATTGATCAATATATTTATTTTCAGTATCCGCTTCTTTTCTCGCTTGGATATTTTCTCTTAATTGTTTTTCTAAAGCTTCTTTAGTCTCAATTCCTTCAAGTCCTAAATCTTCAAAGAATTCTTTGTTTAATTCAGGAATAACCGTTCCTTTTACTTCGTTAACAGTTACTTTAAAGACAACTGGTTGCCCTTTTAACTCTTCACTGTGGTAGTCTTCTGGGAATGTTAATTTAACATCTTTGGTATCACCTTTTTTAAGTCCAATAAGTTGTTCTTCAAATCCCGGAATAAAAGTATTACTCCCAATCTTTAAAGAATAATTTTCACCCTTGCCACCTTCAAAAGCAACATCATCTTTAAAACCTTCAAAATCGATGATAGCTGTATCTCCTTGCTCAATCGCACCTTCTTTAACACTAACCTCAGCATAATTTTCTAAAGTTTGATTTAGAGCTTGTTCAACTTCTTCATCAGTTACTTTAACTTCTTCTTTTTTAATATTTAAGTTCTTATATTTACCTAATTTAACTTCTGGTTTAAGAGTTAAAGTAAAAACAAATTCAACTCCATTTTCATCAACATTAGTTAAATTAACATCTGGTTGAGCAACAATTTCCAAATCTTTGTTTTCTTGTAATATTTTAACATAAGCATCATTTAAAGCATGATCTGCAGCTTCCATATATAAAGATTCTTTCCCGTATTTCTTTAAAAATACTTCTTTAGGAGCTTTACCTGGTCTAAAGCCATCTATCTTAGCCTTTGAATTAGCATGTTCAAAAGCATGATCTAAAGCATGTTGCCATTCCTCACCTTCAATTTTAATTGTAATTGTTTTTATATTTTTGTTTTCCATAAATTCCTCCTCATACTTAAATAGTATATAATATATTCATTTGTTTTACAAGTTTTTACCAAAAAAATATTTAGTTTTAAACTAAACATCTCTTAATTTTTGTTCTTATACTTTAATATTAATTCTTTTTTAGTTTCTAATGGTTTGATTTCTTCTTGATATCCTAAAATATTCATTAAATTAGAAATTTCTTCCTCAGTATACTTAGTCATATCTAAATTTAAAACCTCACCAATAGCTTCAACAACTAAACGTTGTTTTTTAGATATATTAGTTATTTGTCTTTTAATTTGCGCTAATTCTTTTTTTCTTTTTTCATTCAAATAATTTTCATCATTTAGATTTAATGTATCGGTCATAGTATCAAAGACATTAGTCTCTTTATCTCGATTAATACTTCTGATTTTTTTCTTTTTATCATCATCAGTTAAAGTAATATTATTTTTTCCCACATAACCTTTGTTTTTGTCAATCAAGTAAACAGTGTGACCTTGGCGTTGACCCAAATATAAATTTGAGTAGTGCCAGTTTTCAACTCCTGTTAAAGAAGCTGTTCTTAGAATTGTAACTTTATCAAATTTATTTTCAGAATCTTGATGAAGGTGTCCTGCAAAAACATACACATTTTTGGCACTATCGTACTCTTTAGGAAATTGATATTTAATTGATTCAGCCAATGCTTTATCAGTTATGTTTTTCCCCTCAGGACTTTTACCATGAGAAAAAATAATTAAATTATTTCCATACTCATAACAAGTCGTATATCTTAAATCCTTATAAGAAAATGATACTTCAACTTTAGGATCTTTAGTAATATTATAAACATCATAAATATTAGTAAATAAACTAAAACTTGATTTTTCATCATGATTTCCTGGATTACCTTTTAAAACAACTTTATCAAATTTTGTTTTTAAGGTTTCGATCATTTGTAAATAACCAATCTTTCCCCATAAGTAAACTTCTTTAAAACGACTATCATTATATTGAGGTGTTCCTGCTGTTGTTTTATCATCAACAGTATCACTATTATAATAATCATTTCCAACCCCAAGAACTAAAGCCGAAGCATTGTGCTTTTCTTGATATTCAAGCATGTCATAAGTTACTTTTTTTATTCTCCACATCGCCTGTTTAGTTGAATAATCTTCAAAGTCAACAACTGATCCTAGTTTTCCTAAATGAAGTTCTAACCCGGGACAAACCATAATTAAATCATCATTATATTTCTCTTTGAGAGGCTTCCTTCCCCGTCTTTTAGGTTGTTCTTCAAAAAAGTCAAAGGGTGTGATTTTTCGAGTTTTTAAGAATTGATCTAACCACTCGTCACATTCTTCTTTAGTATAATAAAGTAGAGCGTTTTTACGTTTACTTATTGAGACACTAAATTTCTCATTTAAAACAATTTCAACTGTTTTTTCCCCATCAACGTTTTCTACCTTAACTGGCGTTGTCCAAGCCCCACTAGTAATTTTTTGCACTTCATATTGCCCTGGATTAAAGCCTAAATAATTAAGTAAAAATACATCATCACTTATTTTGTTCACTATCTTTTTTCTAATTAGTTCTTTAGAATCCATTTCAATATCAATATCAAAAATCTTTTTATAGCCTTCTTTAGGAATTGATAATGTTCTCACAATCGTATCAGTGGTTAATTTTAAATCACTATTTTCTTCTTTTAATGGTTCTTCTTCTATTTCAATTTTCCTTGTTAGCTTATCAGTTAACTCGCAATAATCAAATAATAGTTGTAGGTTAACAGAACTCATTAATAGTTTCTTTGCTTGATTACTTAAAGTTGCTGGTGATATTTCTTGCTTTTCAATCTCATAATAAATTCTTGCTCCATCATCCCATGTCTTAATAAGTTTTTGACTCTTTAACAGTTTAGCATACATAATTAAAGTCAAATTGTAATCAATTTTCAAAAAATCACTCCTCCCATTATAAAAATAGAGGGGCATTAATCCTCTCTATTATTCATAATAATTTACTAAATTAGCTATTGTGTTCATATATCCACCTACAATTAAATTATAACATTTTAACAATGATTGTCAATTAATAAATAAAAAAGAAATATTTTTCTTAAAATATTTCTATAACTTTAACATCATATTTTCCGTTTTGACTATCAACTGTTGCTACATCACCAACAGATAAACCTGTAATAGCTTTAGCAATTGGCGATTCATTAGAAATTTTATTTTTAAATGGGTCAGCTTCTTTATTCCCGACAATTGAATAAACATCAATATCTCCGTCTTCTAAATATTCTAATTTAACACTATTTCCAATAGCTACTTTATCTTTTTTAACATTTTTAACAACAATTGCATGTTCAAGCGTAACTTCTAATTCTTTAATTTTAGCTTCTAACATTCCTTGTTCATTTCTTGCTGAATCATATTCAGCATTTTCACTTAAATCACCTAAAGCTCTTGCTTCTTTCAAAGCTTCTATAACTTCTGGTCTTTTTTCTGTTTTTAAAAATTCTAATTCCTTTTTTATTTCCTCATAACCAGCTTCGGTTAAATATATTTCTTTTGTACTCATTATTTTATTCACCTCTTTTAATTTAAACTTAAAACATAATACTATACTTTACAATATTTGTCAACTTTTTTCCAACTTATGCCAATTGAGTCCTTTCTGAAACCTTAAACTATTGTACTCATTTGCTAAAAATATATTCTATTAATATTTTTTTCTAATCAAATTATTTTGATTAATTCGTTCATTTATTTTAATTTTAACAATTTGAAGTGGGTGTCTAACTACATCAATTAAATTATTATCTTCATCATATATTTCATTAATTGTTAATGTTATAGTTTCCATATTTGGACCAAAAATTTCAACGGTATCACCCTTTTTAAAATAATTTCGCTGTTCAATAGTTGCCATTTTAGTATTAATATCATAGTCTTTAATAACACCTAGAAAATCCTGATTTGAAACTTCTTGACGACCGATATAATATTGATAATCTTTATTACAAGTAGTATCAAAAAATTGATCTATGGCTTCCCTATTAGCACATCGACTTAATATTTTTTCATATTCTTCATTATATTGATAATTTTCCGGATTGTTACAATATTCATCAATTACTTTTCGGTAAGTACTAACAACTGTCGCAATGTAATAAATTGAACGCATTCTTCCTTCTATTTTGAAAGAAGATATTCCAATATCAATCATTGTTGGTATATGTTTTAGCATTATTAAATCCTTAGTACAAAAAGTAAAATCTTTGGGTGACATTATTTTTTTTTGATCATTATCTTTCAAATCAAATTCAAAGCGACATACTTGACTACATCCACCACGGTTAGCATCACGAGAGGTTAAAAAGTTTGATAAGACACATCTTCCGCTAAGCGACGCACACATTGCACCGTGAATAAATGTTTCTAATTCAATATCTACTTTACTTTTGACATCAATTAAAGCTTGTTTAGTTGTTTCACGAGCCATAACAATTCTAGTTATACCTCGCTCTTTCCAAAAAGCAGCCGCTTCTGAGTTAAGGGTTGATTGTTGGGTTGATAAATGAACTTCTAAATTAGTCTCCTTTAATGCAAGATCCAACACCCCTGGATCACTTACAATAATAGCATCAACATTGGCACTTTCTAAATCTTTTAAATACGATAATAATTGTTTAGCTTCTTGATTGTGTAAAATAATATTAACGGTAACATAAATTTTTTTTCC
>DUPI01000011.1 GCA_012838395.1 Mollicutes bacterium | reverse complement strand
GTTGATATTAACGAAATACAACCTAAAAGGCTATTTATAACTGAAATTAGATTAAATAAACGAACTGATGGAAAAGCTTCTTTTTATACTTATACTGACCCTTATGGAAACAATATTTTAATCAAAAATAAAGCCAGGTTTCTTTATTATGGTTACTTAATTGCTAGGATTAAACATATAGTAGAAACTGAAGAATTCTTTTTTAAAGTTTAATAATTTAAATTTGTATGCTCTTAGACAACCCATAAAAAGTTTTTTCTTTGATAAAATGGAATTGGGTTAGTTATATAAATTGAATTTAAAACAAATTTCACATTCCTAAATATTATGTTAGGAGTTTTTTTGTTTATGAAAATTTATGATATCGCAAAAGGTACTTTGTACGATTCTATTATTTTGTCTTTATTAAAAAGGAATATTATTTCACTTGATGAAGCCGTTAATTGCCTAAATGACATTGATATTCAATTAAATCGGCCAAATGACTTGAATAATAATTTATTTAAGTTAAAACAAAAAGGACTTACCAATACAAGTACAGGTAAGTCCGAAAGTGAGGTAATAGATTATGAATAAAGTTGTTCATGTGGTAAAACCGATGAAAGGCAAAATTGAAGGAGATTCTTATATCGCAAATCCAAAGAAAAGGGTTGCTGCTTATGCTAGGGTCTCAACTGACTATGAAGACCAAATCAATTCTTATAAAGTTCAATGTGATGAATATTCAAGAATTATTCAATCAAATCCAGATTATATCTTTGCTGGTATTTATGCAGACCAAGGATTATCTGGAACTCAAGCAAAGAAAAGACCTGAGTTTATGAAAATGATTGAGGCAGCTAGAAATGGTGAAATTGATTTAATTCTTACAAAATCAATATCTCGTTTTGGTAGAAACACATTAGATGTAATTACATATATTCGTGAACTTCGTGAAATAGGTGTTGAAATTTTTTTTGAAAAAGAAAATATATCATCTTTAGATTCTAAAATTGATTTCATGTTAACCATTCTTTCTTCTATTGCTCAGGAAGAATCAAGGTCAATATCGACAAATGTTAAGTGGTCTTATGATAAAAAGTTCAAAAAGGGAATCGTTGATGCTCGTAGAATATTTGGTTACAATGTTGAAGATGGTAAGTATGTAATTAATCCTGAAGAAGCTAAAGTTGTTAAGCAAATTTTTACTTTAGCATTAAAAAGATATAAAATAACTGACATTGTTAAAACTCTTAATTCTAGTGGTATTAAAACCCATACTGGAAGCATTTGGAGATACGGTAACATTAGGTACATATTAACTAATGAAAAATACTGTGGTGATGCTGTTTTAAGAAAAACAGTTACTCTTGATTATCTAACTGGAAAAGCAGTTAAAAATGATAATATTGCAGATAAATATTATGTAAAAAATAATCATGACCCTATAATTAGTAGAGAATCTTTCCATGCAGTTCAAGTTATATTAAATGATAAAACTAGAACAAAGAGGAATACTAACAAGACAACAAAGTATCCACTAACTGGTATTCTCTATTGCCCTAAATGTGGTAGAACTTTAAAAAGACAACAAGTCAATCGTGGAAAGAATATGCGAGTTGTTCTTAATTGTAATCACTCATACGATAACAAAGTTAATTGCAGCAGTCATTCCCCTGATTACGATTTAGTAATTGAAGCAACAACTGATTCTATCAATTCTTTATATGCCAATGAATCAGTCCTTAATAATTTATTTGAAGTGTTTGATAATAATGTTGCTTTAAACAATCTCCGTTCCGAACTAAAAGAACTGAAGAAAGAAAATCTAAAACTATTAAATTTACATCATGAAAATCCCGAAGACCAAAAAATATACAAAGAATATCAACGAAACAATGAATTAATCGAATCAGTCGGCCAAGATTTAGCAACTGGTTTGTCTACTTCTATTAGACTAGATTATATTAAATCTCTTGTTAAAAAAGAATATTTGAATGAAGAGAATATTAATTTTAAAGATATTTATTCTATCATTCTTGCAGATGATAAAAAAATTACTTTTGTTATCTCTCCAAATAAACCTTTGAATGAATTGGCACATTCTATAAATGAAATATTAGAAGCTGAATCGATTTTAAGTAAAATGTATGTTTCTAAATCTGGTGACAAAGGTATTTATTATGAGGTAAAGGTTTATGAATAATGTAACTGTAATACGAGCTATATCTAACCCACAACAGATTAAAAGGGTTGCTGGTTATGCAAGGGTTTCTACTAAAGATGAACACCAAGATAGTTCGTTTAATTTACAAATTGAAGAACTAGAAAAAGAAATCAAAAGTAATCCCTTATATGAATATGTTGGTGTCTTTAAAGATAAGAAAAGTGGAACTGATACTAAAGGTAGAACTGAATTTAATGCAATGATTGACCTTGCTACTTTAGGTGAAATTGACATAATTATCACTAAATCTATTACTAGATTTGCAAGAAATATAGTCGACACAATTAAAACTGTTAGAACTTTAAAGAGTCATAATGTGGAAGTCATTTTCTTAAAGGAAAATATTTCCACTTTGGATTCTTCTATTGAATTTATATTAAGTGTCCTTGCAGTTCACGCCGAAGAGGAATCAGGGAACATATCAGAAAATGTTAAATGGTCAGTAAAAAGGAAAATGAGAAAAGGTGGTAACTTTACAACCAATCTCTTCGGTTATAAGATTGAAGGTGAAACTTGGACTATTGTTGAAGATAAAGCAAAGATTGTCCGAATGATTTTTGACATGTATATTAATGGTAAAACCTATAAAAACATAATCGATAAATTATTTGATATGGGTATTAAAACAGCCACTGGTAAAGATAGGTGGCATCCAGGAACAATCGAAAGCATGTTGCTAAATGAGAAATATGCAGGTCATATGTCTTTGGGTAAAACATTTATTTACAAAGGTTCTGAAATACGCTCCGATAGATTCAGCTTATTAAACAATATGATTAGGGATCATCATCCTGCGATAGTATCTCCTTATATATTTGAAAAAGCACTTGAATTAAGAAATTCTAGAACAAGGAATAAAAAGGATGAATATGTTCCTTTAAATGAAAGGGTTACTCCATATTATCAATTTGTTTATTCCGAACAAAATGAAAGGTTTTTAAGATATATTGTAGAACGACCAAAAGGTAAATATGTAATCCCTACCTTATTTTGCTATAACAAAGAACATAACAATCGAGTCATGATTACAGTTAAAAATCTATTTGCAGTATTAAACGATGCACTATCTAACCTCTCAAAACAAAATGATAATCTCCATGATAAATTCAATAATTTTATTGAATCTAACATTAATAAATGCGATGCATTATTCGATAAAAAAGAATCTGAAAGAACAACCATTTTATCTAACAAAGCTTCTCTAATAAAAAGTAGGAAGGGATTATTAAATTATTATAAAAGAATTATCAATTTCAAGGAAATGAACGATGTTGAAGATTTTCGAAAACTCGTATATAAAGTTACCATATTAGATCAGACTAATCTTGTAATTAAACTATCGCTTAATCCTATCGACAATTTAAACCTATTACTTTATTCTTCTGATATAAATCTAAAAATAGGTAGTTCTT
>DUPI01000065.1 GCA_012838395.1 Mollicutes bacterium | reverse complement strand
TGGATTATTATGTTAGAAAAGAAATGAAAAAGGTTAATAATATGGAAAAATTAAAGTATTTATATTATGAGTGTTTTAATGAAGTAGAGAGTGATAAAAATGTAATTCTTTCACGTATCAATAAAGAATTAGCTGATAATTGGGATAAAATAATACATGTTTTATATAACTTTTTTAAATTAACCTCTATAAAAAAATAATAGGCTTGACTAATGAAATAAGTATATATATAATAATATTAAGAACTTTGAAGTGGAAGAGTATTGTTAGACCCTGTTTATAGAGAGTTGCAAATGGTGGAAAGCAGCAATAAGACTAATAAGAATAACGCCACGGAGTTACTAACTGAAATAATAGTAAGTTATGTCGGGACAACCGTTATCTTGTATTAAGTGATCAATTATGATAAGAAAGGTGGCACCACGGTTAACCCCGTCCTTTTATTATAATTGTTTTTTTATTAGGAGGGAAATATGATAGTTTTAGATGTAAAAGATTTATATGAGAAAAGTCATATAGGTAAGGAAGTTATGTTGGAAGGTTGGATTAGAAACCACCGTAAACAAAAAGAGTTCGGTTTCATTGATTTTAATGATGGAACTTATTTTAAGTCGGTTCAAATAGTATATGCAAAAGATTTAGAAAATTTTTCAGAAATTACTAAATTTCGTGTGGGATCAGCAGTTAGGATAACCGGTGAAGTTATAAAATCACTTGGTAAAAATCAAGATTTTGAAATAAAATTAAAAACAATTATTTTAGAAGGAGATTGTCCAGAAGATTATCCAATTCAACCCAAAAGACATAGTCGTGAATTTTTAAGAGAAGTTGGGTATTTAAGACCTCGTACTAATCTTTTTAATGCAACCTTTAGAGTAAGAAGTCTCGTAGCAATGGCAATTCACACTTATTTCCAAGAAAGAGGATATGTTTATTTGCACAGTCCGATTATTACGGGAAGTGATGCAGAGGGTGCAGGAGACATGTTTAAGGTAACAACACTAGACTTAGAAAAAGTTCCTAAAACAAAAGATAATGTAGTAGATTACTCAAAAGATTTTTTTCACAAGGAAGCGTCGTTGACAGTGTCAGGGCAGTTGCAAGGTGAAGCTTTTGCGCTTGCCTATAAAAGAGTTTATACTTTTGGACCTACTTTTAGAGCAGAAAATTCAAATACCAAAACACATGCTTCAGAATTTTGGATGATTGAACCTGAAGTCGCTTTTTGTGATTTAGATAGATTAATGGATATTGAAGAAGATGTTTTAAAATATATTATCCATTATGTATTAAAACACGCCAAAGTAGAGATAGAATTTTTCGATAAATTTGTTGAACCAGGATTAATCGATAAGTTAAAATCTGTCTTGGATAAAACGGCAGTTCGAATTTCTCATAAAGAAGCTATTGATATTTTATTAAATTCAAAATTGAAGTTTGAAAATATACCAGACTACTATGAAGACTTAGCTAAAGAGCATGAAAAATATTTAACAGAAGAATATTTCAAATCTCCAGTTTTTATTACAGATTGGCCTAAAGATATAAAAGCCTTCTATATGCGTTCAAATGAAGATGGCGAAACAGTTGCTGCGGTTGATTTACTAGTTCCAGGAGCTGGTGAATTAATGGGTGGAAGCCAAAGGGAAGAGCGTTTAGACAAATTGTTACAACGTATGAAAGAAATGAATGTTAGTGCAGAAGAGTTAGACTGGTATGTAAATTTAAGAAAATATGGCGGTTGTAAACACTCTGGTTTTGGAATAGGATTTGAAAGATTGTTAATATATATTACCGGAGTTGAAAATATAAGAGATGTTATTCCATTTCCAAGAACCCCAGGGAATTGTGAATTTTAAAATAGCTATAAAGAAATCAAAAGGCTTGATAATGAATATCTGGCCTTTTTTAATACAGATAAATTAAAATAAAGTAGCTATAACCAAATCAATTATATTTTAACTTTTTATGCAAATATGATATACTATATTAGATAATATAAGCAGGAGGATGGGGAGCATGAAAGTAAGTAGTGAATTTAAAAAAATAACAAAGCATTATAAATCTTTAACCAAAATAATAAATAATAATTATTTTGTTGGCATCGTTAATGAATGGATTGTGGATAATTATTATTTATTAGCAGAAAGACAAAATAAATTAGTTTCATTTAGTAAAAATAAAAATTTATATAAATATACAAATCGAAATGTGGATATGTATAATATCGTTGAAAATATTTTAGAAAAACATCATTATTTATTAGATGAAAAAATAATAATTAAGGAATTAGATAACTATCAAAAAGAAAATCATTATGATTTTAGATATAAAGAATTGACTATTGTTCCAAATGTTATTGAACTATCTTTAATAAAAAGAATAGCAGATATTTGCGTCAAAGAAGCTAAAAAGATAAAGGAAGCTAAAAAGATTAACAAATTAATTGTTAATCTCAAAATTCAATTGCTTAATCACTCAGAAGTTTTATTAAGTGATTATTTTAATGTGGATAAAAGTACTAATTATTCAATTATTTATTTAAATGAAAATTTACGAGAATTAGGAGATCACACTAACATAATTTTCAAGCAACTTGATAATATGTTAAAAGCAAGAAATAAATCGATGAGAGATATTATCAATTTGGAGCATATTGATAATACGGAAACTAACATAGTTATTAAAAATATTTTTAAAACCTTAAATAATGTTAGTCTTGTTAGTATTGAGAAATTATATGAAAATTTAAACGATATTGAACAAATACTGATGAAAGATAAACATTACTCTAAAATGACTTTGGAAACTAAAAACATCTATCGATCGTATTTAAAAGAAAAGTCAAAAAGGGGTAAAATCGAACTAAAAGATTTATTGAGCGCTTCATTAACTGAAAATGTTAATATTAGTGACTATATTGCCGATGAAAAAAAATATAATTCAAAAGCTTCACTATATATTAGTCTCATCGCAATTATATCACTTATTTTGAGTTATTATTTAAGTCAATTTTTAACTAGTTATCGCTGGTTGGGATTCCTAATTTTATTTATTCCTATTAGTGAAGTAGTGGTTACTGTTGTTCAAAAAATTTTTTTGAAATTTCATAAGACGCAACCTATTCCAAAATTAAATTTCTCTAAAGGTATCCCCGATGATTATAAAACAATGGTTGTTATTCCAACAATTATTAAAAACGAAGAAAAAATTAAGCAAGTTTTTGAAAGTTTGGAGAAATATTATTTAGCTAATCAAACTAAGAATTTGTATTTTACTTTACTTGGGGACTGTTTTGCACATAGTGAAGAAAATCACTCTGATGATGCTAAAATTGTTACTTTCGGAAAAGAGATAGTAGAAAAATTAAATAAAAAATATGGAAGTAATATTTTCAACTTCGTCTCTAGAAGAAGAAAATATAATAAAGGTGAAGGTTCTTGGTTAGGATTTGAGAGAAAAAGAGGAGCCTTATTACATTTTAATGATTTATTATTAGGTAATTTAACTAAAAAGGAGCAAAAGGAATATTTTAAAGGTCATACCTTTGATGATTTTAACCATAAAATTAAATATGTTATTACATTAGACGTCGACACAGAGTTAGGCCTAAACGCTGCTTGGAAATTAGTTGGGGCAATGGCTCATCCTTTAAACAAACCAATTTTAAATGCTGAAAAAAATAAAGTTGTTAAAGGCTATGGAATATTACAACCGAGAATAAACATGGATGTTGAATCAACAAACAAATCTTTATTTTCGCAGTTATATGCTGGAATTGGAGGATTTGATCCATATAATTATATTTTACCTTCATTTTATCAAGATGTTTTCAATGAAGGCAGTTTTTGTGGAAAAGGAATATATGATTTAGAAATTACACAACAAGTATTAAAAAATCGTTTTCCTAATAATCTTATATTAAGTCATGATTTGCTAGAGGGAAATTATTTGCGCTGCGGAAATATTGTTGATGTTGAATTTATTGATGATTTTCCGTCACAATTTTTAGTAGATGCTTCTAGAAGATCTAGATGGGCTAGAGGAGACATGCAGATTATAGGATGGATGCGCTCAAAAGTTAAGAATGTGTTTGGAGAATATGAAAAAAATCCAATTACACTGCTTGGAAAATGGAAAATATTTGATAATATAAGACGCGGTTTAATTGATTTCTGTTTGTTGTTAATATTAATTCTTTCATTAACTAGTTTAGTTGTTAATCCAATTTGGTGGGTCGGATTTATTGCTTTTGTTTGCTTATTACCAGTTATTTCACAACTTACTGAGTACTTATTTATGGGGAAAAAGATTTTCACCTCATTAAAACATTACAATGTGCTAATGTTTGGTTATAAAGCGGTTATTTTAAGATTGATAACAGCATTTGTTAGTATTCCATTTAATGCATACTTATATATAACTTCGTTTTCTAAAGCTATTTATCGTATGTTAATTAGTAAAAAACGTTTACTTAATTGGATGACTGCTGATGAAGCAGCAAAAGTTGTAAAAACTAATTTAACTAACACTGTAAGGCAATTTTGGTTAAATTATGTATTAGCTTTTGCATTGCTAGTATATTCGTTAGTTTTTAACCAATTAACAAGTTTAAATATAGGCATTATTTTAATGTTTGTAGTAGGACCAATTATAATTTATTTGGTAAGCAAACCATTAGATGCTAAAACTGGAGAAATTTCTGAAGAAAACAAAACCTATGTAAATAATGTTGCTGAGAAAACATGGCGCTTTTTCGAAGAACACTTAACTGAAGAAAATAATTATTTAATTCCTGACAATTATCAATTAAATAGGGATATTAAAGAAGATGTTAAAACATCACCTACTAACATAGGTTTATCCCTAGTTTCGATTGTTTCAGCTTATGAATTAGAACTAATTACTTTAGAAAAAACAACGGAATTAATAAACAATGTCGTAGACACAATTTTAAAATTAAGTAAATGGCACGGTCATTTATATAATTGGTATAATATTAAAACTTTAGAGGTAATGTTTCCAAGATTTGTTTCTAGCGTTGACAGTGGAAACTTTGTGGCATCATTAATGGTTGTTAAAGGATTTTTAAAGAAACACCAACAAGTAGAATTAGTAAAAACAGTAGAATGGTTAATTGATAAAACTGATTTCAAGTGGTTATATACTGATTTGGACGTTTTTAGTATCGGTTATGATATTGATAAAGGTTATTTAGAACCATTTAATTACAATAAATTTATGAGTGAAAGTCGAATCGCAAGTTATGTAGCTATTGCTAAAGGAGATGTTCCATTAAAACACTGGTTTAGTCTGGATAAAACTTTAATAACTTATAAAAAACAAAAAGGATTATCTTCGTGGTCAGGAACTACTTTTGAATATTTCATGCCACTAATTTTTATGAAGAGTTATGCTAACACAATTTTAGATGAAAGTTATCATTTTGCTATGTATGCCCAGACTGATTATATGAAAAATATTAACCCAAACTATCCTTGGGGCATTTCAGAGTCTGCTTATAATGAATTAGATGACGGTCAAAATTATAAATATAGAGCTTTTGGAATACCGCAATTAAAATTAAAAGAAGAATCATTAAATAGAATTGTCGTATCACCATATAGTTCAGCTTTAGCTATTACTTTATTTCCGAATGAAGTTATTAAAAACTTTGAAAGATTTGATAAACTTTCAATGTTTGGTGAATATGGTTTTTATGAATCTTATGATTTTTTTGATAAAATACCAGTCAAAGCTTATTTTTCGCATCATCAGGGTATGATTTTAAGTAGTTTAACTAACTATTTAAAAGATGGAGTTATTCAAAATTACTTTAGTGATGATATTAAAAATCAAGCCGTTGAGTTTCTAAATAAGGAACGCGTTCAACTTCGCCCGACTATTGATTTTAAAATCATGAAATATAAAAAATATACTTATGAAAAAGAACCGTTTGTAAATGATATTAGAGTATTTCGTTATATATCAAGTTTACCAGAATTATCGGTTTTATCTAATTCAAAATATAGTTTAATAATTAATGATCGAGGTAATGGATATAGTAAGTATCGAACAATTCAATTAAATAGGTATCGCAAGGTCACTGAACAAGACTATGGTTTATTTATGTATGTTAAAGATCTTAACAGTAAAAGAGTCTGGTCTAATACATATTCTCCGAGCATTATGAAACCTAATAATTACGAAGTCGTATTTGCGCTTGATAAAGTTAAATTTGTTAGAACAGATAAAGATGTTATAACTACAACTGAAATTGTTGTTACGCGCTCACACAATGCTGAAATAAGAAAAATTACTTTTAAAAATAATAGTAACAAAGATAAATTTTTAGAATTAACTTCTTATACAGAACCAATTCTTTGTGAAAATATCGAAGATATTAGTCATCCGGCATTTAATAATCTATTTGTTTATAGTGAGTACGATGAGGAAACTAATTCAATTATAGTTCATCGAAAATTAAGGGGTTCACAAAATCATTATTATATGATCAACAAATTATTTATTGAAAACCCTATAAATGATTTTGAATTTGAAACTAATCGAGCAAATTTTATAGGTAGAGGACATAATGCAACTAATCCACTAGCTATTAACCGTAATCTTAGAAATTATGTAGGGACTGTGCTTGACCCCATTATTAGTTTACGAAACACAATAAAAGTACCTAAAAATGACGAAACAACTGTTTATTTAATTAGTGGTTTTGGAAAATCTAAAGAACAAGTATTAAACATTGTAAAAACTTATTCTGATGAACAGACAATTGTTGAACAAGGATTTGAAGTTGCTACAATAATGACAAATATCACTAGTAAAATGGTTAATATTACGGCTGATGATATGAGATTATATAATACTATGCTAAATTATTTACTACAAACAAGATATATTTTAGTTAATGAAGATAATTATAATGTTTTAAAACGAAATGCATTAAGTCAGAAAAATTTATGGCGTTTTGGAATTTCAGGCGATCGCCCGATTGTGTTGTTAGATGTTCATAATTTAGAAGATTTAAGTTTAATTAAAGAATTACTTCATGCTTTTGAATATTACAAAAGTAAATCAATTTTTATAGATTTAGTGATTATTAATAGCTCTTCTTCGGATTGTGCAAAGATTATTAAAAAGGAAATTGAAGATGAAAAGTATCATATGTATGCTTTAAATAGTTTTTTCAAATTACCTGGAGAGATACACGTTTTAGAAAGACATAATATCGCCGAAGAGGAATTTAACTTGTTAAAAACCGTGTCGCGATTAACAATTAATAGTAGCTTGTATAAATCATTACAAGAATATATTGATGCTTTACAAAAACTTAATACTATTAATGTTAAAAAAATTAAAAAAGAAAACCACAATATTCCAGCTGTATATGATAAGAATAAAATTGAATTTTTTAATGAATTTGGTGGATTTATCAACAATGGAAAGGAATACTTAATTACTGATCCAAATACCCCACATGCTTGGAGTAACGTTATTTCTAACAATACTTTTGGAACAATTGTTACTAATAATAACTGTGGATTTACTTATTCTTTAAATAGTCAAGAGTATAAGATTACATCATGGACTAATGATGTCTTACTAAGGGATTCTTCAGAAGGATTCAAAATCAACGATGTTGGTATTAACTTCAATCTAGTTAAACACGGTTTTGGTTATAGTGAATTTAGTGGAAATTTCAAAAAAGTTGATGTTAATTTAACTCAATTTGTAGCACTTGAAGATAATATCAAACTTTATAAAATAAAACTTAATAATAATGCTGCTAGAAAACAAAGGATAGTACTTAAATTTTGGATTAATCCTGTTTTAGGTGCTACTGAAGAAAAAACTAGTCGTTATTTACTAAGTGAATTTAATGAAGAAAACAATTATTTAAGCATACGTAACGTTTATAATCAAAATTATAGCCATATACATGCTTTTATGTCTAGTAATTTAAAAATAGAAAATGTATTAAATAACAATCTTTTATTTAAAGAAATTGAAGTGGCTTTCTACCTTAATGAAAAAGAAGAAAAAGAAGTATCATTTATGTTAGGTTCTGCTACTGGTGAAAATTTAGAGTCTTTAGTTAGAAAATACAATGATATCAAGGTTGTTAATCAGGAATTAGTAAAGGTTAAATCTAACTGGAAGGAACGTCTTTCTAAAATACAAGTTGAAACACCAGATAATAGTTTTAATTACATGGTAAATGGGTGGGCTTTATATCAATCAATGGCTTCAAGATTACAAGCTAGAGCGGGTTATTATCAAGTTGGGGGAGCTTTTGGTTATCGTGATCAACTTCAAGACTCAATGAATATTTGTACTGTTAACCCAGCCAAAACAAGAGAACAAATAATTATAAATGCTAAGCATCAATTTACCAAAGGCGATGTGTTACATTGGTGGCATACAACTTCAAATACGGGATTAAGATCATTGTATAAAGATGATTACCTATGGTTAGTATACGCTGTATCAGAGTACATTAAAATAACAGAAGATATGAGCCTTTTAGATGAGTTAGTACCTTTTGCTGAAGGTGAGGAATTGCTGCCTCATGAACATGAAAAATTAATAACATATAACTTTAGTTCAGAACAAGCTTCGATTTATGAACATTGTAGATTAGCACTTCATAAAGCAATGAATGAACTTGGTGAGAACGGATTACCACTTATGGGTGGTGGTGACTGGAATGACGGTATGAATAAAATCGGTATCAAAGGAAAAGGAACTAGTGTTTGGCTTGGATTCTTCTTATACTTGATGGTTGAAAAGTTTATCGATCTTACTGCTAAGTATGATTCTAAAATTTCGCTTAATGAATATATTGAATTTAATGCTAAATTGAAAAAGGCATTAAGAAATGTTGCTTGGGATGGAGAATATTATTTAAGAGCTTTCTTTGATAATGGAAAAGCAGTTGGTTCTAGTAAAAATAAGGAGTGTTCAATTGATTTAATTTCACAAAGTTTTGCTATTTTAACTGGAATTGCAGATTCTAAACAAACTAAATCTATAATTGATTCTGTTGAAAATAATTTAGTTGATAAAGAATTAAAAATTATTAAACTTTTAACTCCGGCTTTTGAAAAAAATAAAGATTATCCAGGATATATAATGGATTACCCAAAAGGAATTAGAGAAAATGGTGGACAATATACTCACGCTACGGCTTGGTATATTATGGCATTGCTTAAGTTAGGTCAAACTGATTTAGCATATCAACACTACCAAATGATTAATCCAATTAATCGAACTAAAAATAAAAATGATGTATTAAAATATAAAGTAGAACCATATGTCTTTGCTGCTGATGTTTATAGCAATGAGCAATTTAAGGCTCAAGGTGGTTGGACTTGGTATACTGGTGCCAGTGCTTGGTTTTATAGAATTGCGTTAGTTGATATATTAGGATTTAATTTAAGAGGAAACAAGCTTTATATTAAACCTAATGTTGCCAAGACTTGGAAGGATTATAAAATTACTTATAAATATCATGACACGGTATATGAGATAAAAGTATTATTGAAACAAAAAGTTAACGAAATTATAGTTGATAATAAAGTTAATAATAATGACTACATTGAACTAAAAAATGATAAAAAACATCATGTAGTTACAGTAAAAGTAGGTGATATGAATGATAAAGTTTGATTTTAATTCTTATATGGTCGATTTGAATAATTATTCAGATTATGAATCAAAAATAAAAACCATTAAACGCAAATTAGAAACAGATAGCAATATGACTGATTGGTATGATTTAAATAAGTGCGTTTCTAATGATGTCATAACTGATATAATCGAAACTAGTAATTATATAAAAAACAATTGTGATGTTTTTATTGTAATAGGTGCTGGAGGTTCAGTTTTAGGGGCTAAGGCTATTATTGATGCTTTTAAACCTTATTTTAAAACTAACCTTCCTGAAATCATTTTTATTGGAACATCCCTATCAGCCAGCTATTTAAGTGAATTGTTAAGTCATATTTCTAATAAAGAGGTTATTATTAATGTTATTTCCAAATCCGGATCAACATTAGAAACAAATTTATATTTTAATTATTTATATAAAGAATTAGAAAAAAAGTATACTTTAGAGGAACTTCAAAAAAGAATCATTATTACTACAGATATTGAAGAAGGTAATTTGCGAAAAATTGTTAATAAAAGACAATATAAGTCTTTTGTTTTCCCAACTAATATTGGTGGAAGATATTCAACATTAACCGCTGTTGGATTATTACCTGTTGCGGTTTCAGGAATTGATATTAATGAAATATTAAGAGGTGCGAAAGAATTAGATAGAGACGTGGCTTTTAATTATGCGATTATTAGAGATGCTTTGTATAATATGGGTAAAAGTGTTGAATCATTTACTATTTATGAACCTAAGCTGTTATCTCTTTTGGAATTGGCAAAACAATTATTTGCCGAAACGCAAGGTAAAGATAATAAAGCTATATTACCAATTGCCTCGATTAATACCGGTGATTTACATTCCCTAGGTCAATTTTATCAAGAGGGTAGTTCAATTTTATTTGAGACTGTTATAAATATTAGTGCTACGGAAAATATTTTTATTAAAGAATATAATAAAAATTTAGATGAAATAAATACGTTGATTGCTAATCAAGTGGCTAAATCTCACTTTAAAAATACTACCTATAGCAACTTTGTAACTATGGATAAGTTAACGCCTTATAATATAGGACAATTAATCTACTTTTTAGAAATAGCAGCAGCTACTGGAGCTTATTTATTAAATGTTAATCCCTTTGATCAACCTGGAGTAAATGAATATAAAAAATTAGTTAATGAGGAACTTCAATATGAACATGAATAGTTTAAATCCCTTAATGTTTAGGGCGTATGATATAAGGGGGATATACCCTGAAGATATAAATGAAGAAAATGCTTTTATTATTGGAAAAAGTTTTGGAACTTATGTTAGTAAGTTAGGCAAAAAAGAGGCCTTGGTTGGTTATGATAATCGTATGTCTTCTCCGTTATTAAGC
>DUPI01000064.1 GCA_012838395.1 Mollicutes bacterium | reverse complement strand
TTTTCGTTTTTATTTTAGGGGTTATCACTGAAAGAGCAACTTCAAAACTAGTTGCTAAGCATTTTAAAAAATGATATAATTTTAATATGAGGTGATAACTATGGCCAAACGCAAAATGAGTAAAGCATCCAAAAGAAGAATTATTATTTTTGGTGGTCTATCAATTTTGGTTATTGTTTATTTTTTTATCACAAGTTTTCAATATATAATTAACATTAATAAACTCGGGAGAGAAGAAAAACGTTTGGCAAACGAGTTGTTAGCTTTAAAGAGTAAAGAAAGCAATTTAAAAAATGAAATCCAAAAATTAAAAGATCCTGATTATATTGCCAGATATGCTAGAGAAAACTATTTATATTCCAAAGATGGGGAATACGTTATTCGAATTGACCCTAAAGAGGAATCAGAACCGGTAGATAAGGAAACCACTAATTATAAAAAAATGGTAGCTACTAGTATTGGTGGAATAGTTGTTATTTTAATATTAATTAAGAGAAAAAAATAAGGAACGTATAGTTCCTTTTTATAATTTAAAATCATTTATAATTTCATCTGTCATATCCTTACCATCAAAATATGGTTTATAATCATAATGACAAATTTTAGCGACAATATTTGACGGAAATTTTGTAACTAATTTGTTATAATCAGTAATAATATCATTGTAATATTTTCGTGAAGCAATGATGTCGGCTTCTGTTTCATTAAGTGCAATTTCAATTTTTAAAAAACTGTCAATTGCTTTAAGTTCTTCATATTGTTCGCGATAATTATTAAATTCATTAATTGCATCATAAAGTTTTCTATCTAAATCAAAGTTGCTTAATTTTCTTGAGCGCAACTTCACGATCATTTCAAGAACTTCGCCCTCTATATTACAATTGGCTTTAATAATTCCAATTGACTTATTTAACAGATCAAATCTTTTTCTTAAAATTGTATCAATATTAGTTTCAGCTTCATTAATTCTAATAACATAATCTTGGTAAGTATTAAAAGTAGATATATACCAAATTAAAATGAAACAAATAATGATTATAATTACTAAAATATACATAAGTAAGTCCATTACTATCACCTAGGGATATTATATCAAAGTTTAAGTATTATATCAAACAATATAATTTATTTTTTCATGGAATTCTATATAATTAACATAAATCATTAATAGTAAATGCCATTCTCCAGTTGCTGGATCACTTAAAATAATATGATCTCGTCCCGATTCTTCAATAATCCCAGTAAACACCTTGTTTCTCCATTCAGTTGAATCTGGAAAACTCATAAAAACATCAACTCTTTTGCCTTTATTAAGTCTCAATATATTTTCAATATAAGATTGTTCAAAAGGTAATCCTGTTGGCGTTGGTGGTGCTGGATTTACTGCAGCTTGATTGGGAGTTGCTTCATTACCGCTAAAAATGGGTTGCCCAGGGAAATTATTATTTCCAAAATAACTATTATTCATTTTACTCATCCTTTCTATAAAAATATATTAGAATAAATTTATTTTATGATAAAACTTTCAAAAAACGTTATATTGAAACTAAAATTAAACTATGTTATAATTTTTTTGGAGGTAATACTATGAAAGTGCCAATTGGAATATCAGCGAGACATACTCATTTAACTAAAGAACATTTAGAAATATTATTTGGAAGTGAATATAGTTTGAAAGTTTTAAAAGAATTATCGCAACCAGGGGAATTTGCTTCGGAAGAAACTATTAGTATAAAAGGACCAAGAGGAATAATAGATCGCGTTCGGATTTTAGGACCAATTAGAAAATATACTCAAGTTGAAGTATCAAAAACTGATGCCCATAAATTAGGGCTTAACCCACCAGTTCGTGAATCAGGAGATATTGAAAGTTCTAGCCCTGTTACTTTGATTGGACCAAAAGGTCAAGTAGAATTAAAGGAAGGTTGTATTATTGCTAGTCGTCATATTCATATTACTCCTAATGATATTAAGCGTTTAGGGTTAGAAAACATATCTAAAGTGTCTGTCTTAGTCGAAGGTGTTAAAGGTGGAATAATGCATAATGTTACGTTGAAAATCTCAGAAAATTATGAATTTGAGTTGCACCTTGATGTTGATGATGGAAATGCTCATTTGATTAATCACGGTGATTTTGGAACGATTATTAAATAAAAAAAAGGAATCTTGATTCCTTTTTATTGTTCTTTAATTGTAGGAACTAGATCTTCTAAATCGGGGTTATTATCATATGGTTCCGTTCCTTTAATATAATAAAAAATCTTTTTCTTTTTAGTGTTATTATTCGCAATATTACCACTAATAGGGTCAACTAAAACCCCAACTATATTTTTAGGTATTACATACCATGAATCTTCTTTATTTTCCAAGTAATTTTCCATAACATCCACCCAAACATGTTTGCTAAAAACATTATTAGAACCAGAACTAGGACGATTGTCATCATATCCAGTCCAAACGCCAACCACTAAATCTTTATTAAATCCCATTATCATATGATCGCTATCAGTTGAACCTGTTTTAATGGCATATTTTTTTGAAATTCGAGGACCAATACTAAAACAAGTTGGATAACTATAATCTATAAATTCCCCGGCATAACAATTACTCAACATTTCATTTAAAATAAAAACAATACTTTTATTTAAGACATTTTCTTTAACAGTTTGATATTTATAAATGGTATTGCCATTTATATCTTCGATTTTCTCAATAAAATAAGGTTTAATTTTATAACCCTCATTTGCAAATGTTCCATAAGCTTGCATCATTTCCATTATATTTATTTCCTCAGAACCAAGTGCTAGTGAAGGAATTGGACTAAGTTTGCTTTCGATACCCACTCGTTTAGCAATATCAACTAATGTTTCTTCTCCTAAAAATAAATGTGTTTTTACGGCATAAATATTATCTGAATAGGTTAGAGCTGCTGCCATACTAATGGGTTTATTGCCATATGTGTCAGCAAAATTATTAGGACTATAAGTTTTATCTTCAGCAAAAGTGAAAGTAGTTTTTTCACTTATAAAAGATGTTGAAGAGGTAAAACCATTTTCAAGAGCTGCGTAATAAAGAAGAGGTTTCATAGTTGAACCAACTTGCCGTTTTGAACTTATGGCTCGATTAAATTGACTTTTTGAATAATCAACCCCACCTGCCAGTGCTAAAACCTGACCAGTTTCGGGTTTCATTGCGACACTAGCAATTTGCAAATCTTTGGCATCTTTCATATTTTTTTTAATGCTGTCATCCATTATTGTTTGAGCTTTTATATCAAGATTGGTATAAATTTTCAAACCGCCTGTTTTTAAAAAAGATTCTGGAATTGCATCAATATTTTTAAGTTCGTCGATAACAGCATCTTGATAATACATGAGCGTTGTTAATTTATTTTGATCTTCAAATTTTAAATAAACTAATTCTTCTTTTAAGGCATTATTTAAATCATCTTCTGTTATGTATTTGTTTTTAACCATTGAATTTAAAATTAATTGTTGTCGATCTTTGGCGTTTTGTTCATTAGCAATAGGAGAATAATAAACAGGGGATTTAGGAATTCCTGCTAATATTGTCGCTTCAGCTAAAGTTAAATTTTTAGCTTGTTTGTTAAAATAATAGTGTGAAGCATTTTCAATTCCAAAAACACCACCATAATTAATTGTGTTTAAATATCCTTCCAATATTTCTTCCTTGGAATAATGGGTTTCTAATCTAAGGGTTAGCCAAGCTTCATCAGCTTTTCTTTTCCAAGTTTTACCAAAGTCTAAAAATAAATTTTTAGCATATTGCTGTGTTATAGTTGAAGCTCCTTGTAATTTTTCACCATTAATAAAATTAACATATAGCGATTTTATAATTCGAGGATAATCAAAACCATGGTGTTTAAAAAAATTTTTATCTTCAATTGATATGGTGGCATTAATAAGATGTTTAGAAATATTGTTTAAGGAAACCCAATCTTTATCAACCGAACCAGGAAACAATTTTTTTTCAGAATCATAAAAGTACAGTTTATTAGCTTTATCAATTACTAATTTTGGACTAAACCAAGCAAAAAGGTAAAGACCGACATAGCCTATTATTAGGAAAAATAAAATAAAAATAGAAAATCTCATTAACTTTTTTGTTTTATTCAAATCGATCACCTCGCACTAAAATTAGTATTGGAAAAAAAATAAAATTTATGAGTGCAATTTTATAGAAACTATGCTATAATTACAATCAGTCAAGGTGAAAGAGGTAAAATATGTCGAAAATCCAAATAAATTCAATTTTAAAAACAAGCAATGAAGTTATAAAAAAGGAATTTATGGGTATCATTATAGATAATAAAATTATCTATGATGAAGATAAAATTAAGGTGACCATTTTACTGAATAAAGACCAATTAAAAATGAAACGAGAAACTAGTGACTATTGTATTAGTTTTGCATTTTCAAATAACTGTACAAGCAAGTGTGTATATAATGTAAAGAAACCAAATATGGTAATATATTTAAATGTAGAAACAAAGTGCTTGATAATTGATGATAATCGAATTATTATTGAATATGATTTATATCAAGAAAAGGAATTAATCGAGTCAGTTATGTTTGAATTGATGTATGAGGTGATTAGATGAATTTAAAGCAAGTAATTAAAGATGACATTTATAATATTTTAACAGACCATTTGAATAGGGATGATATTTTAGTAGAAAGTCCAAAAGACCGTAAAATGGCTGATTATGCTGTGCCATGTTTTTCATTAGCTAAAATACTTCGAAAAAGCCCTAATGATATCGCGCAGATGATTAAAGATAATTTAGATAATGAACTTTATGAAAATGTTGAAGTTGTTAATGGTTATTTAAATATTTTTATTAACAAAAAAATCATTACTGAGTATATTATTAATAAAATAACAGTTGATAAAAGTAAGTATGGTTCTAATAATTTTGGTAATAATAAAACAATTGTTATCGATTATTCATCTCCCAATATTGCCAAACCATTCGGAGTTGGTCATTTAAGGACGACAGTTATTGGTAATGCCCTTAAAAACATATGTGAAAAAAATGGCTATAAAGTAATCAGCATTAACCATTTAGGTGACTGGGGTACTCAATTTGGCAAACTTATTTACGCATATAAAAAATGGGGTAATGAGGAACTAGTTCGTCAAAATCCAATCGATGAATTAGGAAAACTATATGTAAAATTTCATAAAGAGATCGAAAATAATCCTGCCCTTGAAGATGAAGGAAGAAAATGCTTTAAAAATTTAGAAGATGGAGATTCTGAATCTTTAAAATTATGGGACTGGTTTAAAGAAGAATCTTTAAAAGAATTTGCTAAAACTTATGATTTGCTTGGCATAAATAAGTTCGATTCTTATGCTGGTGAGGCATTTTACAATGATAAAATGGATTCAGTTATCGATGAATTAGATGCAAAAAAGTTATTAGAGTTTAGTGATGGAGCTTATGTTGTTAGATTAACAGATGATATGCCACCTGCTCTTATAAAAAGAAGTGATGGAGCTACGTTGTATATTACACGTGATTTAGCAGCTGCTTTTTATCGTAAAAAAAATTATAATTTTGACGAAGCATTATACGTTGTTGGTAACGAACAAACATTACACTTTACTCAATTAAAGTTAGTCATTGAAAAAATGGGTTATGATTGGAGTAAAGACATCAAACATATTAGTTTTGGAATGGTATTACAAGATGGTAAAAAGATGTCAACACGTCATGGAAAAAGTATTAAGTTACATGAAGTTTTAGATGAAGCAATAGAGCTTGCTAATAAATACATCAAAGATAGAAGTCCTGAATTAGAAAATTCTGATGAGGTAAGTCGCCAAGTAGGTGTAGGAGCAGTTATCTTTAATGACTTAAAAAATTATCGTACTAGTGATATAGAGTTTAATTTAGAAGAAATATTGAAATTTGAAGGTGAAACAGGACCTTATATTCAATATACTAATGCCCGAATTAATTCACTTTTAAAACATAAACAAAGCATCAATATAGATTATAACAAAATCAAAATTAATGAATTTACTTGGAATTTAGTTTTTAAATTATATAGTTTTCCAGAAATTGTTATGAGAGCTAAAGAAAAGTATGATCCATCAGAAATAGCAACTTATATTATTGATTTAGCGCAGGATTTTAATAAATTTTATGCAAATGAAAAGATAATTGATAATGATAAAGAAGCAACAGAATTTAGATTAATAATAAGTGAGATTGTTGCAATCGTTTTAGAAGAAGGAATGCGCTTATTAGGTATAGAAGCGCCAAAGAAAATGTAGGAGAGGGATTTTTATGAAGTTGAAAGATATGACATATGAAGAAATTGAACTTCTTTCATATACCGATTTAACTTATTTACTATTAAAAGAAAATAAACAACCAATGAATACACCAACAATATTTAGAAAAATTTGTGATTTACTTAAATATGACGAAGAGTATTATGTTGAAGCCATTGGTGATTATTATACATCGTTGACAATTGATAAAAGATTTGTACTTTTAGAAAATAATGAGTGGGATATTCGAGATCATCATTCAATCGCAATCACCTTAGATGAAGAAGATGATGATGATGATTTTATTAGTGACGATGATGAAGACGAAGAAGAAGTAATTGCTGAAACAACTGAAGAGTTTGATGATTCTTTAGAAGATGAAGATGAAATAGATGAAGATGAAGATGAGATTGGGCTTGAGGGATTAACCGTTTTGCCTGAAGATGAATTAGAAGATTAAATTTATAAAATATAAAACAATGATATAGCAATATTAATAAAACCCCCTAGGAATAAAATACTAGGGGGTTATTAATATTTAAATAATTTTAATACTATTTTGTTTCTGAAATTGTAATGTTTACAAGAAAAACATTATATGTTAAAATAAAACTGGTCGTATTTGTGGGTAGAACTGTTAAGTATACCGGAATTTCCAATGAAGACGTTTTGAGAGGTCCTGATTATCTTAATTGGATAGTTAGTATTAATAAAGCAATACTCAATTATAAGGAACCATCAAAAAATAATAATTATGAATTTTAAAAAATTTAGAAAATCCTGTTACTAAAAATATGTTATTCAGACTAGAAGGTTATGATTTAATAACAAATAAATTTAAATATATAGATGATAAAATTAATCAAACGGTTAATTTTATATTTGTTAAATGAACTAAAAAATTATTATATAAACTACCTAGTGATATTACGGTAATATTAAGAAAAAGGTTTTATGATTTAGGGTTTTTAGATTTAAATTTCGTGTTTACCGTACAAGAAATTTCTAAAATGGAAAAATATCGATTAATTGAATATCTTCAAGATAATTTAAATAAAATAAATAATATTATTAAAAAAGACCCTTTATGCGCGAAATATATAAAATTATTAGCAACACCCCCAAAAAAGGTTAGATTATTGCATAACTTAAAAATAGAATAAAGGAAACATTAAAATTTTAAATTATATTTTGGGTTCCTTTTTTAATTTTATTATTAATAAAAACTTGATATAATTTAATCATAATTAATACATTTTAAAATAAAAGGAGATGAATAAACTGTGTTAGAACGTTTAAAAGCTATTGAGAAAAGGTATAATGAATTAAGTGAAGAATTAACAAAAACGGAAAACATTTCTAATATAAAAAGGATGACAGAGTTATCAAAGGAACAATCAGATATAACAGATGCTTATGAAAGTTATCAAAAATATAAACAATTGATTAATGCTATTGATGATGCTAATAGTATGATTAATGATCTGGAATTGGCTGAGATTGCAAGATCAGAATTAATTAGTTTGGAAAAAGAAAAAGAAGAGTTAGAATCAGAAATTGAGATTATTTTATTACCTAAGGATCCCAATGATGGTAAAAACGTTATCATTGAAATTAGAGGGGCTGCAGGTGGTGATGAAGCAAATATTTTTGCTGGTGATTTATTTCGTATGTATTCCAAGTATGCTGAAGATAAGGGATGGCGTATTGAAATAATCAACGAAGAGCACGGAACTTCTGGTGGCTTTTCCCAAATTGAATTTATGGTTAAGGGAGAAAATGTTTATTCTAAACTTAAGTATGAAAATGGAGCTCACCGTGTTCAACGAGTTCCAGCTACTGAAACTCAAGGTAGGGTTCATACCTCAACAGCAACAGTTTTAGTTATGCCCGAAGTCGATGAAGTTGATATCGAAATAAAACCAACGGATTTAAAAATTGATGTCTACAGAAGCGGTGGTGCTGGTGGGCAATCTGTTAATACCACTGATAGTGCCGTTAGAATAACGCATTTACCAACTGGAACAGTTGTTACTTGTCAAAATGAGCGAAGCCAAATTCAAAACCGAGAAAAAGCCTTGCAATTATTAAGAGCGAAGGTGTATGAAGAAACAATTAGAAAACAAGAAGAAGAAGTTGCTGATTCTAGGAGAAGTAAAATTGGTACTGGTGATCGTTCAGAAAAAATTCGTACATATAATTATCCACAAAATCGCGTAACTGATCATCGTATATCATTAACGATAAAGCAACTTGACCGTATTATTGAAGGTGATTTAGATGAAATTATTGAATCGCTAATAACGGAAGATCAAAAAAGGCGTTTACTTGGTGAATAATGAAAGATATTGAATATTTAAAAAAATATTTAGCTAATAAAGATGATTTAAATAGTGCTATAAAAAAACTTGAGAACGGTGAACCTGTTCAATATATTGTCGGTGAAGTAGATTTTTATGGAATTAAAATCAAAGTAAATAAAAATGTTTTAATTCCAAGATTTGAAACTGAAGAATTGGTTTTTAAAACAATAAAATATATAAAAAAATGTTTTGAAAAACCAATTAAGATAGTTGATTTGGGAACAGGAAGTGGTTGTATAGCAATCGCGCTTAAGAAAAAAATGCCTGATAATTTTGTAAGTGCTGTAGATATATCAAAGGAAGCTTTGGCAGTGGCGAATGAAAATGCTTTGCTTAATGAAGTTGATATTAATTTTTATTTAGGAAATATGCTTAAACCTTTAAGTGGAAAATATGATTGTATTATTAGTAATCCACCTTATATTGATTATGATGAAGAAATAATGGATATTGTAAAAAATCAAGAACCACACTTGGCATTATACGCTAAAAATAAAGGTTTAGAATATTATGAAGTTATTTTAAAAGATGCCAGAAAATATTTGAATGATCAGTATTTAATAGCCTTTGAAATTGGTGCTTTGCAAGCGAAAGATATAAAAAAAATGGCTCAAACATATTTGTCTAATTCTTTAATAAAAATTGAGCAAGATATGCAAGGGCGAGATCGATTTATTTTTATTTATAATGCTAGATAAAAGCCTCATATTGTGGGGTTTTTTGATATTTCTATTTATATAAAAATACTTCCATGATATAATTATATTGGTGATAGCATGGATGAAAAATTAAAAACTTTATTAAATCAATTATCCTTAGATGATAGTGACTGTAAATGTTTTGAAGGTGGTTGCATTGAAAAAATTATCTATTATGAAGATGAGAATAACTATCAATTTATAATAAAAACTAATCAATTTTTACCAGTTGATGTATATGATAAATTTATTAATGATTTACCTAAACGCTTTCCTACAGCGAATAGTATAGATGTAAAATTAATTGTGAATAGTAAAGGTCAAGATTGTGTAAATGACTATTTTATTTATGCTATAGACAAATACACCAAGGAATTTCCTTTATTATCAACATTTAAGGAAGCAACTTTAAGTTATGATAAAGATATTTTAACAATTGAGGTTGCCAATAAAGCAGAGGAAATGAAACTGGCAAGTGTAAAAAAACAATTGCTAGAGGATTTTAAAAAATTTGGATTTGGGACTTTAAAACTTAAAATAAAAATTAATCCTTTAAAAGCTCAAGTGATTAAAGAAGAAATTGAATTAATGATTGAAGAGGATGTTAAAAAAATTAATGGAACTGTAAAGTCTACAATTGTTAATACAATTGTTATGGGACAAGAAATAAAAGGTAAAACCACAACTCTTCATAATCTTATAGCTGAAGTCGATAATGTTATTGTTGAAGGACATGTTTTTGGAATTGATTATTTTGAATCTAATAAATCAAATTTCAAAATAATTACTTTGAAAATTACTGATTATACCGATAGTATGTATTGTAAAATCTTTACTAAAGATGATGACCAATATAATAAATTGAAGAAACAATTAAAAGTTGGTAATTGGTATAAAATTAGAGGATATAGTAAAAATGATGTATATTCAAAAGAGTTAGTATTGAATGTTCGCGATATAAATATTTTGGAAAAGGAAGAAGCAATAATAGAAGATTGCGCGCTTGTAAAAAGAGTTGAGTTACATACTCATACTTTTATGAGCCAAATGGATGGATTAATAAACCCTTCAGATCTAGTGAAATATGCTAAAAAAATGGGACATAAAGCAGTGGCTGTAACAGATCATAATGGTGTTCAATCATTCCCGGAAGTTTATCGTACTTTGAAAAATATAAACAAAGGTTTAAAAGAAGGGGAAGAACCATTTAAAGTTTTATTTGGATCAGAATTAACGATGATAGATGATCAAATAAACATTGTTTTTCGTCCAACTGAGGAAAAATTATTAGATACAACTTATATTGTTTTTGACTTCGAAACAACTGGACTTAATGCGGGTGGTGGAGATTCAATTATCGAAGTTGGAGCGGTTAAACTTTTTAATGGTGAAATCATCGATCGCTTTTCAGAATTAATTGATCCTGGGATTCCACTTCCACCTAAAATAACTGAAATAACTAATATAACTGACGAGATGTTACAAGGAAAACCATCTGAGGAAGATGTTATCAAACGTTTTATTGAATGGTTTGGTGATGTTCCTTTAGTGGCTCATAATGCTAAATTTGATTTATCATTTTTAGAAATAGCTTATTCTAAATATAATTTAGGAACTTTTTCTAATACTGTAATAGACACTTTGGAGTTATCGAGAACTTTGGATGCGAATTTTAGTCGTCATAGTTTATCGGCTTTAGTCAAAAGGTATAATGTTGAATTTGATGAAGATTCTCATCACCGTGCTGATTATGATGCCGAGGGTACAGCTATGGTTTTTCATAAAATGTTAAAAAAACTAGTTGATCAAAAATTTGTTACTATAAGTGATTTAGATAAATTAGTTACAAAAGATGAAATTCATAAATTTGGATCTGCTTATCATATTAATTTGTTAGCTAAAAATAAAACAGGATTAAAAAATTTATTTAAAATTATCAGTTTAGCCAATACAAAATATTTGTATAAAACACCTCGTATTTTAAGAAGTGAAATCGAAAAGTTAAGAGAGGGGTTATTAATTGGTAGTGGCTGTTATGGAAGTGAAGTATTTGTAGCAGCTCGTTCTAAAACTGATGAGGAATTAACTGATGTAATGAAATTTTATGATTACGTCGAAGTTCAACCTATAGATTGTTATGATCATTTGTTACAAGGTGGGGATTTTCCAAGTAAAAACGATATAATAGAGCATGTTAAAAAAATTATTAGAGTAGCTAAAGAAGCTGGTGTTTTGATAGTTGCTACTGGTGATGTTCATCATTTAAGACCAGATGATAAAATATATCGTGAAATTATTGTTAATCAAAAAGTACCGGGTGGTGGTCGTCATCCGCTAGCTCGAAAAAACATTACGTCTATTCCTAGCAATCATTTTAGGACAACAGATGAAATGATGGAAAACTTTTCGTTTTTAGATAAAGAAATTGCTGAAGAAATTATTGTAACTAATACTAATAAAATTGCAGATATGGTTGAAATGTTTGAAGTTATTGTAGATACTAAAGGTATCCCATTTTCACCTAAGATTGAAAATTCTAAGGAAGAAGTAACAGAAATTGTTTATAATACCGCATATGGTATTTATGGTAATCCTTTGCCCTCTACAATTCAAGAAAGAATTGAAAATGAGTTACAAGGGATTATAGCTGGTGGCTTTGATGTTATTTATTTAATTTCTCAAAAACTTGTAAAAAAATCAAATGATGATGGATATATAGTTGGTAGTAGAGGGTCAGTTGGTTCATCTTTTGTAGCGACAATGCTTGGTATTACTGAAGTAAATCCACTTCCAGCACATTATGTTTGTCCGAATTGTAAGCACAGTATTTTTGAGGAAAATGGTGTAAGTCTTGGAAGTATCTATTCAAGTGGATATGATTTGCCCGAAAAAAACTGCCCTCAATGTAGTCAAGATATGATTCGTGAAGGACAGGATATGCCATTTGCAACTTTCTTAGGTTTTGACGCAAATAAAGTACCTGATATTGATTTAAACTTCTCTGGTGTTTATCAATGGAAGGCGCATGAGTATACCAAAGAATTATTTGGTGTTGATAATGTTTATAGAGCAGGTACAATAGGAACAGTAGCAGATAAAACAGCATTTGGTTTTGTTAAAGGGTATTGTGAAGACAAAGGAGTTATAATGCGAAATGCTGAAATTGAAAGGCTTGCTAAAGGATGTACTGGCGTTAAGAGAACAACAGGTCAACATCCAGGGGGTATTGTTGTTATTCCAAGTTATAAAGATATTTATGACTTTACTCCTTATCAATTTCCGGCTGATGATCCGAAATCATTATGGAGAACGACTCACTTTGATTATCATGCTATTGATGAGTGTTTATTAAAACTTGATATTCTTGGTCATGATGACCCGACTATTTTAAAAATGTTACAAGATTTATCTGGAATTGATGTAACTAAAATAAATCTATCTGATCCTGAAGTTATGAAAATATTTTCGTCTCCAGAGGTTTTAGGAGTTACACCAGAACAAATACTTTGTGAAACAGGAACTTTAGGTGTACCTGAATTTGGAACCAAATTTGTTATTGGAATGTTGATGGATACAAAACCAAAAACTTTTGGGGAATTATTAAAAATCTCTGGATTATCTCATGGGACTGATGTTTGGTTAGGTAATGCCCAAGAATTAATAAAAAATGATATTTGTGAATTTAAAGATGTTATTGGATGTCGTGATGATATCATGGTTTATTTATCCTATAACGGAGTACCTGCTAAAGATGCTTTTAAGATAATGGAATTTGTTAGAAAAGGTCGACCGTCTAGAGAACCTGAAGCTTGGCTGGAATATGAGACAATAATGAAAGAAGCAGGTATTGTTGACTGGTATATTGAGTCTTGCCGCAAGATAAAATATATGTTCCCGAAAGCGCACGCGGCTGCTTATGTTATGAGTGCTTTAAGAATAGCGTGGTTTAAAGTTCATTATCCAAAATATTATTACGCAGCTTATTTTTCAATTAGATGTCACGACTTTTACATTGAATCAATGATAAAAGGGTATGATGCAATTAAAAGGGAAATTGAAGAAATCAATGATAAAGGGTATGATGCTACTAATAAAGAAATAGCAGTATTAGAGGTTTTACAAGTTGCACTAGAAGCAACAGCAAGAGGTTTTAAATTTGCAAACATTGATATAGAAAAAAGTGATGCAACTAATTTTATTCTTTTAGATGATTATACTTTGTTACCACCATTTAGGACAATTGATGGTTTGGGTGGTTTAGTTGCTAAAAAAATTGTTGAAGAACGAGCCAAGAAACCATTTTTAAGTATAGAAGATTTACAAAAACGCGGAAAGGTAACAGCGACAACCATTGAAAAAATGAGATTAATGGGAGTTTTAGACAATCTTGATGAGTCAAACCAATTGTCTTTGTTTTAAATATGAGTAATATAGATTCTGTTTATATTCATATACCATTTTGTAAAACTATTTGTTCATACTGCGATTTTTGTAAAATTTTCTACGACAAGAAATATATCAAAGATTATTTAGATTCTCTAGCTCAAGAAATAAAAACATATTATAAAGATCATATAATTAAAACTATATATATAGGTGGTGGAACACCAAGTAGTTTAAGTATAGAAGAGCTCAATAGGTTATTTGAAATTATAAGAACTTTTAAATTAGCCGAAGATTTTGAGTTTACATTTGAAATAAATATTGAACATATAAATGAAGAAATCTTGGCATTGCTATATCAAAATAAAGTTAACCGCTTAAGTATTGGTGTTCAAACTTTTAATCCCAAACATTTACAGTTTTTAAATAGAAATCATCAAAAAGAAGAAGTTATAAAAAACATAAATATTGCTAAAGGGCTAGGTTTTACTAATATCAATATAGATTTAATATATGCCATTCCTAATCAAACTAAAGAAGAGTTGCTTGATGATATAAATATGTTTTTAAAATTAGATGTTAATCATATTTCAACATATTCTTTAATAATTGAACCGCGGACAATTTTATATGTGAATAAAGTTGAGTACATTGATGATGAATTGGATTACGCGATGTATAAAATAATTAACGATAAATTAACGCAACATGGTTTTAATCAATATGAAATTAGCAACTACAGTAAACCAGGGTACGAATCAAAACATAATCTTCAATATTGGAATAATTCAGAATATTATGGATTTGGAATGGGTGCTAGCGGATATGTTAATAATGTTCGATATACGAATACTTTAAATATTAATAAATATATAAAAAACTGTTTTCGTGACCTTGAAGAAGTTGTTGATAGCAACACCAAATTAGAAAATGAATTTCTTCTTGGATTTCGAAAAACAAAGGGTATCAACAAACAAGAATTTTATCAAAAATATGGAATTACTATATATGAAATTCCGCAAATTTATAAATTAATTAAAGAAGGGAAATTAATCGATAAAAAAACAAATATTTTTATTAATCCTAAATATTTATATTTATCAAATGAAATATTGATTAATTTTATGGTGTAAAATGAATAAGATAGAGTGTTTTAAAACTGAATTGAATTATATTAAAGATAAACGTTTAAAAGAAAGTGCTAAAAAATTAATTAATATGTTGCCTGATTATTTTTTTACTATCCCAGCTAGTTCAACTGGAAAATATCATCCTAAATATGCATTAGGGCAAGGTGGTCTTCTACGCCATACTAAAGTAGCAGTTAGAATTGCTCATGAATTATTAAATAACAATAATTCTATAGGTAATGATTTTCAAGATATAGAAAAAGATATAATAATTATTTCATTAATTATTCATGATGGCTTGAAATCAGGAATTACAGAAAGTAAATATACTGTTTTTGAACATCCATTATTAATTTCTAAACTTGTTTTTGATAATTATAAAGAATTAAATTTAACTTTAGATGAAGCTAAATTAATGACATCTATTTTAGAAAGTCATATGGGTGAGTGGACAAAAAATTTTAAAGGGAAAGAAGTGCTGCCTAAACCTTTAACTAAATATCAAAAATTTGGTCATATGTGTGACTATCTGGCAAGTCGTAAATTTATTAATGTCGATTTTATTAATAATGAAATTATTTAAAAATATAGTTAAGTTCAAAGTCAATGTTGAACTTTTCTTATGCATTAATTTTACAAAAGTTGACATAAATTATTATTAGTAACGTTGTTTAGATAATGATTGCTTGTTATAATAATTATCGAAGGTAGAGGGTGATATGTATGGGGATAAAAGAAAAAATAACAATTGTTTTGGGTTTTATTATAACATTAACAGTAATGGGAATTGGAATTTACGGAATGGTTTCCAACAAAAATTTAGAAACTAATAAAAATAAAATCGTTACTTTGGAAGAAATTGTTGAGACTTTTTTAAATTCAGGAACGATTAAATCGTATGAGGAATATGGTGTACCAGTTACTGCTACAATTGATAATCAATCAATAATAGTTAATTTTGAGGAAGAACAATATCAACTTAATCTAGAAGGTGAAATTTTATCGACTACCATAGATAAAGAAAGAGAGTTTTCTGGAACTTTGATGTTTGCCGCAATTGTTGATAGTATTGGACAATTACATGGTTATAGTGAAGGTGAAACTTATTTAACTTTAAATTCTGAGGAAATAAAAACGTATACCTTAGATAAAGGTTTCGAAATTGCTGATGACGGTAATGCAGTTACCATAAAAACGAATATTAACAAAAAATTAGAATTACTAGATTTAGCTAATATTTATATTACAACTGATGATTTAATTAGTTATGCTGATTTTATAAAAGATGATGGTTGTGCACAGAGAAGTAAAGGTAATGTTATCTTTCATAAATGCGGATATGGTGACGAAGCTACTATCACGATAGGTGAAAAGGGCAATTTAACTGATAATGCTTATAATTCATTGTTAAGTGTTATGGAAGTTATTTACGGTGAAGAAGAAAGTGCTTGGTTTACCAGTGAATTTCCAATATTGGAAAATAAGGTTTCTGGCCGATATAACTTGACAGTTAACCCGGAGTTAGATGATATGCTTACAACAGTATTTAATGATCCGAATTATAAAATCGTGCAGCTGATAATTGATAAATCAATATAAATGAGGAAAGTAATAATTTCCTTTTTTTGTCGAAAAAAATAATTAATTCATGTTATAATGTAACAGGAGGGTAAATATGAATTTAATAATGATTGTGTCAAATAATAACAAGAGTAATTTGTTTTGGGATATTTTAAATAATTGTGATTTTTTTAGTGAAGAATTAAATCACAAACCAATTATAGTTAATGAAAAACACTTTCGCGAACTTCCTACCAAAAACAAAAAAAGAAGACACATTGTAGTGTCACCAAATTTAAAAAGTGAAGACTCAAATGTTTTAATTTTTGAAAACAACTCCAAATTATTAAGTAGATTAGAATTAATGACTGAAGAAGTTTATATAATTTGTGATAGAGAAATGTATCATTATTATTTACCTTATGTTCATACTATTTACTTAATTGATTTTAAAGGTGATGATAATAAATTAGTAGTTGATAATCAAAAGTTTAGTGGTGAAGCTCTTATTGAAAATAATATTTATAAAATGATTAAATATAGGAGGGAAATATAAAATGAGAGGGAAATTAATAGTTATTGAAGGAACCGATTGTTCAGGGAAAGAAACGCAAACAAATTTATTAATGGAAAAGTTGAAAAGCGATGGTGTTTTGGTTGTCAAATTTGATTTTCCAAATTATAATTCGCCCACTGGTAAGATAATTGGTGGCCCATATTTAGGTAAGGAATATATTAGTTCTTCTTGGTTTGCAGAGGGAGCAATTAATGTCGAGCCAAAAGTCGCGTCGTTATACTATGCTGCTGATCGCTTATACAATATAAATATAATTAACGAAATATTAAAAGAAGGTAAAAATGTTATTATTGATCGCTATACTTATTCAAATATGGGGCATCAAGGTGGTAAGTTAGATAAGAAAGAAGACCGCTTAGAAATGTATAAATGGATTGAACAATTAGAATTTGATCTATTAAAACTACCGAAACCCGATATTGGTGTTTTCCTTCATATGCCATATGAACATGCTTTAATTTTAAAACAAAAGCGTAAAGAGAAACCTGACGGTCATGAGATGAGTGAACAACACTTAAGAAGTGCTGAAATGGCTTATACTGAGATTGCAGAAGAGTATGATTTTAAAACAATTAAATGTTATGAAGGAAGTGCTATAAGAGCAATTGAAGATATAAATCAAGAACTATGTGATTATGTAATTGGTCAATTAAAATAATACAAAATAAACTTTTAAAGATGATTTTTGAATTTTTCAGAAGTCTTTTTTTATTGTATACTTTTTATATTTTGGCAATAAATATACTCTTTTTTCATATGTTTTAAAAAGGAGGATATATGTTTAATTTAATCGCTCATCGTGGCAATAACAATCATCAATATCCTGAAAATAGTTTAGATGCTATATTATCTAGTTTAAATGAAGAATATATTAAGGGAGTTGAATTTGATGTTAGATTGACTAAAGATAAAAAAGTGGTGGTTATCCATGACTTTACTATTAATCGTACAAGTAATGGCCATGGCATTGTTAAAAACATGACCTTAAGAGAACTTAAAAAATATAAATTCGGGAATAAATATCAAACCTATACCATTTTAACTTTAGACCAATTATTAAAAAAAATTAACAGTTCTAAAAAGATTATAATTGAAATTAAAAACGAATTAGGAGATGTTAAGAAAATTGTTGATAAAGTAATTAAAGTAATAAAAAAATATCGAAAACTCGATATTTATCTTACTGGTTTTAGTTATAAATTAACAGATTATATTAAAAATAATTATCCTCTATATAAAGTTGGAGCCGCCCCATTAATTGTTACTAAGAGTACCAAATTTAATGATGGTTATGATGCTTATTTTATAAAATATAATTTTTTCAAAAATTATAAAACTAATAAATTATTATTTTTTTGGACAATTAATAAACCTGCCTTTTTTAACAAAAAAAATCTTTAATAAATAAAAACATGTTCTTTATTACAGATAAAGCTTATTTATTAAAAGATATTTAACAGTTATTTTCTTTTTTCAAATTTATTATAACCACCACTAATTGTTGTGGCGCTTTCGGCTACAATCATTGAACTACTATCAATACTATTTACTATCTCTACTATTTCACGGCGCTTTTTACGTGGAACCATAATCATTAAGACATTTCGTCCCTTATCTTTACCTTCACCTTGCAATACAGTAACTGCATAATTATTAATCCTTAATTCTTCTATAATTTCCTCACCATAATCTTCATCAACAATAGCCATTAACATATTGCTTCCAAGTGCCATTTTTTCTTCAATAAAGCTACCAACATATGATCCAACATATGAACCTAGTGCGAAGAAAACAATTTTTAGTGGGTCTTCCATAATATTGGTAACAACCGCTCCAGTTACTACTACCCATACTAAGGCAATAATAAATTGAAGTATAGCGCCCAATCCTTTTTTTCCGTTGGCAACTACAATAAGTCTTAATGTGCCTAATGAATTTTCAATTACTTTTGAAATAAAAATTATTGCATATAAGCCTATATTCATATATATCATCCTTCCTATAGTATTATACCAAAAAAACATTTTAAAACAAAGTAATACCAAAACAAAAAATAGAAGTTTAAAAGATTTCTAAAGTGTTAAACAATTATAAAAATTAGTTTAGTTAATAAAATTATAAGAATTGTATTATGTATATTTTTTTGATATAATGAAGTAGATATAAAGCATAGACATAGGAGGTAAAAATGGAAAAGTATATACCGGATGTATACCAAAAAAGTATATATACAATAGATTATTCTAAATTAACTGACCGTGGTATAAAATGTCTGTTATTTGATTTGGATAATACTTTAGTTCCAGCCAGTATAAAAGTATCTAACAAAAAAATAAAATCTCTTTTTAAAGAGTTAAAAGAAAAAGGATTTGATATATATATATTTTCTAATAGTCCAAAATCAAGGGTAAAAGTATTTGCTGATGAATTACAAGTTAAATATTACGCATCAGCTACCAAACCATTGAAAAGAAAATTTGTAAAACACCTTTATGAAAATGATTATAATGAAAGTGAAGTTGCTATCATCGGAGATCAAATTTTAACTGATGTTTTAGGAGGTAATTTAGTTGGTATCACAACTATTTTAGTAAATCCTATTAGTCAAAAAGATTTCTTTTTAACCAATTTTACTAGAATAATCGAAAGAAAAATTATTAAAAAATTAAGAAATTATGAGTTGTTTACTTTGGGGAAATATTATGATTAAATTGTGTCATGGTTGCGGTGTCGAACTTCAAAGCGATAACGAGGCAGCTATCGGTTATGTTAAAAATATACAACAGAGCTTGTGTAAGCGCTGTTTTGGAATTAAAAATTATAACGAATATAAAACAGTTTTGAAAAATAACGAGGAATTTATCAACATTTTAAAAGCCATAAATAAAACGAATGACCTAGTTCTTTTATTAATTGATATTTTTAACCTACCAACTAATTTAGATATTATTAAGCATCATTTATCAAATGATATAATTTTAATAGTAACAAAGTACGATTTATTAAAACCATATTTAAAAGAACAAAAATTAAAAAATTATATTAAAAATATTGGTTTGAAACCTCTTTCAACGTTAATTATAAGTAGTTATAAAAATTATAATTTAGATTTACTACTAGAAACAATTAATAAATATAAAAAAAGTGATAATGTTTATGTTGTTGGTAATACTAATGTTGGAAAATCAACATTGATTAATAAAATAATTTATAATTATACTAACTCTAAAAGCCAAATAACTACCAGTCAGTTACCGTCTACAACTTTAGCCAATATAAAGGTTGCTATAAATGAAAATCTAACAATTATTGATACACCAGGATTGCTTGAAGAAAATAATATCATTGATTATATTGATATTGAAAAGATATCTAAAATTATTCCTAAATCAGTTGTTAAACCTAAAACTTTTCAAATTAAAATACCACAAACAATAATAATTGAAGATTTAGCGAAGGTGTATTTTCAGGATGCAAACGATATAACAATGTATATATCAGGTGAACTAGATGTAAAAAGAGTGTATAAGAAAGATGAAGTAAGCGAGTTGACAAAACACGTTATAAAAGTTCCGGCTTATCATGATGTTGTTATTAAAGGTTTGGGCTTTATTAAAATAATTAAAGCAACAACTATTAATGTATATCTTGTAGGAAATACTGATGTTTATATAAGGAAAAGTTTAATATAAAGAATGGGAGTGGTTAGGTGCTAGGTAATATAATAGGAATTGAAGGTAATACAGTTTATCTAAGATTAAATGCTGAATTAACTGACATTAAAAATATAATTAATTTGTACGTTAATATGAAAGATGATGATATTCAAACAGTTGGGGAAATAATTGAGATAAACGAACAAGTAGCAACAATTAACTTAATTGGAGAAATCGTAGATAAGAGATTTGTATTTGGGGTGATGAGGAAACCATCATTTTCATCAGAAGTTTCTTTAATATCAAAAGAAAATATCGGGAAAATAATTGGTATACCGAATTATCAAGATCATAAAGATTTATATTTTGGGACAAGCCCAATTTATCCTGAAATTCAAGTAGGGGTAAATATTAATAATTTTTTTAGTAATCATTTTGCTATTTTTGGTTCAACAGGTAGTGGAAAATCTTGT
>DUPI01000063.1 GCA_012838395.1 Mollicutes bacterium | reverse complement strand
TATACCTCTAAACTATCCGTTGGAATAGCAACCGGTATATTCATATAAATATCATTATCGTTATTGATGTCTACAGTAAACCTATTATCATCATTTTTGGAAACGTGATATGGTTTTAAGTATGAATCATTAGAGTTTAACATTGTTTTTAAAATATAGTTTTGAACTTCAAAAACATTGGTAATTTGACCTTCAGCAAAAATATCAATAAAATCATAGACCTTATCATTAACCATATATCCTAACGACAAAGCATCTGGATTTTCATAAATGTAAACATCTCTAACTTGTGCGTTAAAAAGTAATCCTGAAAATTTGGAGAATGAGAATGTGTCATTCAATTTATAACTTGCATGTTTATCTGGAGTAATAAAATATTTGATACCTAATAATGAATCAGTAACTAAACTACCGTCTAAATTATAATTAATTTTCGAAGGTATTGTTAGATGTCCTATATTATTAATAATCTGCTGGCTATCATTACTTATAGTTGATAAAAATGTTGAAACTCCACTGTAATTTAAAAGCATTGAATCAAGCATAGTATATTTTAAATTCTTTTCAATGCGATAAAAATCATTCTCTGCTGGTAAAATATCTTTTACTTTTTCACCAATAACATCAATTGTTTCATTATATTCTGCCTTATAATCAAGTTCATATTTATATATTGAAAAGTAAAAATTAACTAATAATTCAGATAATACCAAAATAATTAGTAATAACTTTAAGGTCTTTTTATCTTTATCAGAAACCTTATAATAACAATACAACATTAACATATATAAAATTAAAAGTCCCACTGACAGAAATATAAACCACGTATTTAAAAAATCATATCTTTGAAAAACAACTGCATTAGATAATACCAAATAACCTATCAAAAATAATAAATAATGTTTTAAATCGATATGTTTAATTTTATAAAAAGATTTACAAGCAATCAAAATTAAAAACATTGATATTATAAAAGAATATCTAAAACTAAAACTATTGGTATGACTAAAACCGTGCCAAAAAAAGTTAATATAATTAACAAAAAAGCCTGAAAACAAAAATGTTAATAAAAGTCCAGTAATGATTTTTTCTTTTTTATTAATTTCTTTATTAACAAAATAAAAATATACGAGTGGCAAAATAATTATTCCTGTATAAAGAGCAGGTGTTAAAACATTCAACAAATTTAATCTATTATGAGAACCTACAAAAAAACGTGAAAAAAGAATTAATGGATCCCCTTTAATAAGTTGGTCATGCGGTCTAAATTCTCCGACTCGACCAACGTTAATTGCTAATTCATAAACTGTTGGTATTAACAAAAAAGCAGTCATCAAGCCTGCTAATAACGAGGCAATAGAAAACTTAATAATTGATGATATAATTTTCTCTTTATCTTCCTTATAATTAAATTTTAACAATAAGTTATAAACAAAGTAGAGGCAAGATAAAACACATAACATATACCCAATATAATAATTACTAAATATGGACACAAATAAAACAATTCCATACATAAGTGATTTTTTACCATCTATAATCTTATCAATACTCATTAATAATAGTGGCGCTAAATAAATCGCATCTAACCACATAATATTAAAAAAATAAACAACAATATAGCCCATCAAAGCATAACTGCTAGAAAAAAGATATAAAGTAACTTTTTTCTTATGTTTCTTCTTTAAGTAACTAAACATCGTTAAACCGGATAGTCCAATTTTTAAACTAATAATTAATAACATTCCATTAACTAAAGTCTTTTTTGAAAAAAAGATTATTAACAAATTTAAAGGACTAGCTAAGTAATAGGCATAAGTTCCGAGCATATTACCACCCATACCTTTAGAAAACGAATAAAATAAGGACTCATTACCTAAAAGCACTTCCCTTAAATATGAAAATAACGAAACATATTGAGCTTTTGAATCACTAATCAAAAAGTTTTTAGTACCCCAAAAAATAATATTAGTAGTGCAGCAAACCATAAAAAAGATTATAATTGGAATAAAAAAAGATAAAACGTATTGTTTTTTATTTTTCATGTTTATTACCTCACTTCTAATATTATACCTTAATTTTTATAAAAAATAAACAAACTATTCAAACACAAAAAAACACAAC
>DUPI01000010.1 GCA_012838395.1 Mollicutes bacterium | reverse complement strand
TAATTATATGCTGATGATTAGCTTATATTATCTTTAGTTAAATAATTTTTTCTAAAAAACTGGTTCCGATTTCTAATTTTTCTAAATTAAAATTACTGGTTATTGTTGCACCAATATCAGCAAAAGTTTCAAAATCCTCTAATTGTTTAGGCTCTTTTATTTTTTTAGAATAAATTAAAACAGGAACATTTTCTCTCGTATGATCAGTACCTTTATAAGTAGGATCATTGCCATGATCAGCGGTTATTATTAATAAATCATCATTATTTAAGGAAGTTAGTATTTGTGGAATATAGTCGTCGAATTCTTTAATTAAATCCGCGTAACCAACAGGATTTCTTCTGTGTCCATACTTTGAGTCGAAATCATTAAGATTAGCGAAGCAAAGTCCTTTAAAATCGGTTTTAATGGTAGTTATTATTTTAGTTATGCCATCTAAGTTATCGGTTGTTTTAATGCTTTGAGTTATTCCACAACCATTAAAGATATCATTTATTTTACCAATAGAAATAACGTCATAATTATGTTTTTTTAATTTATCTAATACTGTCATTTGGGGTGGATTTAAAGCATAGTCCTTACGATTTGATGTTCTAATAAAATTCCCATTTGTCCCAATAAAAGGCCTTCCAATAATACGACCAACCTTCCATTCATCTTTTAAGGTTATTTTTCTAGCAATGGAACATATTTCATATAATTCATCTAGGGGAACAACTTCCTCATGGGCTGCTATTTGTAAAACACTGTCAGCTGAAGTATAAACAATAATAGCACCTGTTTTAATATGTTCTTCTCCTAGTTCTTTAATTATTTCAGTTCCACTACTACTAATATTACCAATTACTTTACGATTGGTTAAACTTTCTAACTCACTAATTAACTCAGCCGGAAATCCTGTTTCGGTAAACGTTACTGCCGGGTTTGAAGTTTTAATACCCATTATTTCAAGATGACCAGTTAAAGTGTCTTTACCATTACTAAGTTCATGGGCTCTAGCATAATAAGAATTAGTCTTAACAGTAGATAGGTTTATTAAATTAAGTAATCCCATTTTTTCTAGATTAGGAAGGGAAACATTAGTTTCTTTTAATGTATTACCTAAAGTGTTGGCACCTTCATCATCATAGTCTTTAGCATCTACTGCACCCCCTATTCCAAGTGAATCTAGTATAATCAAAAATATTCTTTTATATTTCATAATTTTCTCCTATCTTGTTTTTTTATTTCATCTTCAAGTAATTGATGAATGTTTTTGCTGATATTTAAATTATAATCTGTTCCTAACATTTTCATAGCTTCATTTTTAAAATTTTGAGACAAGTCTGATTCCATTAATCTTTGATAAATAGTTCCTCTATTTTGATTAATTGAATGGATAAAACATGACAATAATTTTAGTTTGTCAATTTCTCTTTCATGATTGTTTATATCTTTAGCATGGATATTAGGTTTTGCTTTAGAGATTCCGGTTCTAAAGTCTTTATGATCCATTTCTAATTCATCGACACCCATGCTATCGACATCAATAAATACAGGTTCAAAATCTCCAACAAGGATATTAGCATGTTTTACATCGCCAACAATAATATTATTATTGTGGATTAGCTCCATTTTTTCAAACAATTTTTTATATAAATTAAGCAAGGTTTTAAAATCATGAAAAGAATCAATAGTTTTTCCTTCATTAATTTTTTTCATAACATAACCTGCAAAATTTCCATCAACATTAACTAACGTTTGTGGTTTAACTAAAACCCTATCGTTAATATTTTTTTCATTTAGTCTTATTAATTTCATTTTTTTATTTTCAAAATCTAATACGTCTTTTAAAAATGGTCTAAAAACTTTAATAAGTAATTCATCGTTATATACTAATATTCGACCTTCATAACCACCCTTATTAAACACTTCTAACTTATCAATTTCATTTTTTGTATAATTAATTTCTTCCATAACAATCTCCTTGCTACTATCCATGCGGATGATAATTTTTATAATCTTTTTTTAGTGATTCTTTAGATACATGAGTGTATATTTGAGTTGATGATATATTGGCGTGACCTAGCATTTCTTGAATACTTCTCAAATCCGCACCATTATCAAGTAAGTGGGTTGCAAATGAATGTCTTAAGGTATGTGGTGAAAAGTGAGTTGTTATCCCCTTTTTTTTAGCAATATTTTGTAAAATTCGATAAAACTGTTCCCGTGACATATTAGTTCCTTTATTAGTTACAAATAAATAATCACTATGTTTATTTTTCAAAAATAAAGGTCTAGCTTTATGTAAATATTGAATAACAATAGATGTTGCATATTCTCCTATTGGCACCAATCTTTCCTTATTACCTTTACCCATTGTTTTTAAAATATTTTCTTGTAAATCAATATCATTTAATTTTAAATTAACTAGTTCACTAACTCTAAGTCCAGTTGCATACATTAATTCAATCATGGCCTTATTGCGATAAGAAAATTTATTGATTAACTCAATCTCTAATAATTTGTTAACTTCTTCTTTTGATAATACTGATGGAATATTTTTACTCATTTTAGGTGTATCGATATACTCCATTGGGTTTTTATTAAAAATTTTTTCAATTAATAAAAACTTATAAAAACCTTTTAGCGAACTAATGGTACGATTAATACTTTTATTACTTAAATTGTTTTGCTTTAAAACTTTTAAAAACTCCTTAATTTCTTTTTCATTAATATTACTAAGATTAATTTTTTTATCATTACAAAATCGATGAAACAACATTAAATCATGTTCATAACTTTTTTTAGTATTAAGGCTATATTTTTTGTCAATAATTAAGTAATTTAAATATTTATTAATGTTTGAAATTAAGCTTTCCATATCCTCACCTATATTAATTATAGCAAAAATACTATCATTTTACTATGATATTTGTTAAAATAAGAGTGGTGATAGTATGAATGAACCTTTAGCAATAAAACTTAGACCGACTAAAGTTAGTGATATAATCGGTCAAACACATTTAGTTGGTAAAAATAAAATAATTACTAATATGGTTAATAATAAACGATTGTTTTCTATGATATTATATGGTCGTCCTGGAATTGGCAAAACTAGTATTGCGCTTGCCATTATTTCGGAATTAGGACTTAGACACCGTTCTTTAAATGCTGTTATCAATAACAAAAAAGATTTTGATATTGTTATTGAAGAAGCCAAAATGTACGAAGGTATAGTTGTTATAATGGATGAAATTCATCGCATGAATAAAGATAAACAAGATTTGTTACTCCCTTATTTAGAAAGTGGTTTAATTACTTTAATTGGGATGACAACTGCTAATCCATATCATAAAATTAATCCTGCAATTAGAAGTCGTTGTCAAATTTTCGAACTCAAAGAATTAACGGAAACAGATATTATAATTGGTTTAAACCGAGCTATTAATAGCGGTTACTTGAAAGATATTGCGATTGATGAAGATAGTATTAAATATATTGCAGCCTTAGCTGCTGGTGATTTAAGATCGGCTTACAACACTTTAGAGTTGGTGTATTATTCAACTAATGATTATGTTGTTACTGTTGATAAAATAAAGAATATTAGTAATAAACCTGTTTTCTTCCACGATAAAGATGCTGATGGTCACTATGATTTGTTAAGTGCTTTTCAAAAATCAATTCGGGGAAGTGATGTTAATGCCTCAATTTATTATTTAGCAAAACTATTAGAAGCGGAAGATTTAGATAGTATTTATAGAAGGATGACGGTTATTGCTTATGAAGATATCGGTCTAGCCAATCCAAGTATGGGACCAAAAGTAGAGGCAGCAATTAATGCCTGTGAGCGAATCGGACTTCCTGAAGCTAGAATTCCCTTAAGCGTAGTCGTTATTGAACTGGCTTTATCTCCTAAATCAAACAGTGCTTATCTTGCTCTCGATAATGCAACTAACGATATTAGGTTGGGCAAAAGCGCTAGTATTCCTAAGCATATTAAAAATCATTCCAGTGATTATTTGTATCCCCATAATTACAAATTTGGGTATGTAAAACAACAATATTTACCGGATGATTTAAAAGATAGGGAATATTATCAACCTAAAGCAACAAGTAAATATGAGCAAAATTTAAAAATAATTTATGAGAATTTAAAAAAGTAGATTAAATCTACTTTTTAAATACTTAAAATAAATAATTCAAGTCCTAGTTCTTTATCAATTAGACCAGATTTAATATTAAAATCAAGATCAGCTAACTTTTCAACATAAGTTAGTAATAGTTCCCTACTGTATGCCCTTCCCTTCTCAATTGCTAATTTTATTGGATAGGGATGACTGTTTAAAGTAGTAGAAATATCATTAATCGTATAACCTTTTTGAAGTAATATTTTTGATTGATACATCATTCTAAACTTATTAGCTAATAAGGCAATAATAGCAATAGGCTCTTCGTTAAATATAAGTAGTTCATTATATAATTCAAGTGCTTTATCTAAGTTTCGATTAACAATACAATCAATAAAGTAATACATATCTGGTTGAATGTTTTTGGATGTCACTTCCAATATATCATCTTCTGTTATATTATAATCATCATCCTTATAATTTTTAAGTTTAATTATTTCTTGATTTAATATACTTAAATTATTTCCCACTCGCTCTATTAATAAATTGACATTAGATGGAGTAATTTTATATTCACCAAGAGAATCAGTTATAAATTTAGTCAGATTTTTAGGTGTTTCTACTTTAATGATAGTTCCGTATTTTTTCATTAATTTACAAACTTTTTTTCGTTCATCTATTTTTTCTACTTCAACAACAAAAATTATAATAGTATCAGGGTTAGAATTTACTAAATAAGATTCTAACTTTTTAGAATCCTGTTCTAAATCATTTTTCCTAGTAGTAAAAATATTACTATTTTTAACAATAATCGTTTTACTTTGGCTAAATAAGGATATTGTGACGGCATCATCAATAACTTCATTAATTAAGTTGTTATCTAAATTATATTTGACAATATTAATAGGATCAGTGTTACCTATAATTTTCTTTAGTTCAAGCTCAATTAAAAAACTATCTGATCCATAAATTAAATATATATTATTTTTCATTATTGGGCAATAAAATATGGTTTTGTGGCTGTACCATAACCTTTTAATACTAAATTTGCTTTTAGATAAACAACAGGGTGAACCTCAAAATTATCGTTATTGCTATATTTACTTTGAATTAAATTCTTTTCCACTTCTTCCTTTTCTACACTAATTAAGGCTCTTTCGACCGCCCAAACACGTTCGTTGTCATTATATGTTTTATTCATTGTCCAGAAATTTCTTTCATTATTTAAGTAATTGTTTTCGCCACATTGACCTAAGTCTTTAAATGCTCCGGCAAAACAAATTTTTTCATTGGCTTTTAAATAATCACTAGCATTAATTAGTCCAATCATACCGTTATATAAAGTTTCATCATTTAAATCAGAGTTTCTTTCATTTTTAATATCAGAGGTTAAACTCTCGCCTTCAAAAAATTTTAAACCACCTACATACCAAGTCGCATCTTGAATAATGTATGGCGATTCATCTAGACCTAATTCTTTGGCCCAATCTTCTAAATAAGTTTTAATACTAGATTCTGACCAAATGTTTTTACCCTTTTCATCCCATTTAACAACTAACTGTTCTGTATCCATATTTTCGCATATACTATTATTAGTTTTTCCTACATACATTATTTTTAAGGCATTGTTTTGAGCAATGTTAACTATTCTAAAACATTTATCAGCTAATACTAAATAGTTATTAACGTTTTTACCTCGAAAATAATATTTAGATGTAAATGGTTTTTCTGTATTTAGTCCTGTTTCATACGTATCAGCATATAATCCACTACCTTCAGTCACTAGGTTATTATTTTTTATTTTATTATGCGCTAATTGATTTTTATGATATTTTAAATAAAATAAAACTCCTAAAGCTGATAATATAGTAATTATTAAAATAGTTAAGAAAATTGAACCTTTTTCCTCTGGAATATTTTTTTTCTTATCAACCTTAGATTCAATATTTTTTGATAATTGATTATTTTTATTATCCTTCATAGTACCTCCCATTTTCAAACATATTAACTGTGTTAATTATAGCATGTATTAGTTTATAAGTAAATTTAAAAGCGAAACGATATATAGATCAAATATTTTCTTTTCTTATAGTCTCGACTATATTATTGTTTTTAAGTTTGTTAGTAGCATATTTCATTATTAAAAAGATGATGATAAATACAAAAATTATACAAAATATAATTTGAGTAATTGGATAAGGAATTTCAATTTGATTATCACCATAACTAAGTGATGATATTTTTATAAGTAGATAAATAATAGCAAATGAAATTAAAAGTCCGTAAATTAGGGATTTAAGCCCTAAAAAGATACTTTCTAATCTAATCATTTTGTTAAAAGATGCAGGTGTTTGTCCAACGCTACGAAGCATGGCAAACTCAACTTTTCTTAAATTAATAC
>DUPI01000009.1 GCA_012838395.1 Mollicutes bacterium | reverse complement strand
GGGAGATGATTATATGTTAGATGATATCAAAAGTAAATTAAAGAAGTATAATCAGGAGCACTTACTAAATTTTTATGAAGAATTAAATGCTTCTGAAAAACAACACTTACTGGATCAAATTGAGTCAATTGATTTTGATTTGATTAAAGACTTAATGGGAACGGTTGATAATAAGAAAGAAGCTTCATCAATTACACCAATGTCTAGTTATCCTTCTAAAGATGAATATTATCAAATCGGACTTAACTCTATTTTAAATGGAGAGTATGCTCTTGTAACAATGGCTGGTGGCCAAGGAACCAGATTAGGTTATGATGGACCTAAAGGGACGTGTATATTAGAATTTGGTATTAATAAATCATTATTTGAAATTCAATCTGATAAATTAAACAACATTTACCAAATGTCTAATGTCCATATACCTTGGTATATAATGACAAGTTATGCTAATAATGATGCAACCGTAGAATTTTTTGAAAACAACAATTATTTTAATTATCCTAAATCCAAGATTCAGTTTTTTAGTCAAGATGAATTACCAATGGTTGATCTTACTGGTAAAATAGTTATGGATAGTAAATATAATATAAAGATGGGCGCGAATGGTAGTGGTGGTGTTTTTCTTGCCCTATCAAAAAGTGGCATAATAGATAAAATGAAAGCCGATAATATTAAATGGGTATTTATTGGTGGTATTGATAATGTTTTATTACCAGTTGATAATCCTGATTTAGTAGGGTTTGCTGTTGCCAATAATTATTTAGCAGCTTCTAAGATTATCCCAAAAGACTATCCTGAGGAGAAAGTAGGGGTATTTGGTTATCGAAACAATGTACCAAGTGTTATTGAGTATATTGAAATGACTGATGAGATGAATAATTTAAGAGATGAATCAGGTGAATTAGTGCATCGTGATGCCCATATATTAGCTAACTTATTTAATATAAGTATTTTAGAAGACATTGCTGCTAAAAATTTAGAATATATGCCGGCTTTAAAGAAAACGGAATATCTTGATGACAAGGGGAATTTAATAATGCCTAATAATGAGAATGCTTATAAATTTGAAATGTTTGTTTTTGATGCCTTTTCTTATGTTGATGATGTTGGACTTTTACAAGGAAAACGGGAAGAAATCTTTGCTCCAATTAAGAATAAAGTGGGCGTTGATAGTTTAGAGACTGCAAGTAAACTATATAAAGATTTTTATAAATAATAGTTGCCAAATATAATTCTGTTTGTGATATAATAATTATAGTTATTTATATAGGAGTGTGTGTCTATGAAATTATCATTAGTGGTACCTTGCTACAATGAAGAAGAAAATGTTGAATTGTTTTTTAATGAAGTTGTTAAGTCTTTTAAAAAGGTCAAATTTAAATATGAGATAATCTTTATAAATGATGGTAGTAAAGATAAAACAATTGATAAGTTAAAAGAACTTTCAAAAACATCAAAAGAAAATATTAAAGTTATTAATTTTTCTAGAAACTTTGGTAAAGAGGCGGGAATGTACGCAGGTTTAAAAGAAGCTACTGGTGATTATGTTTCAATTATTGATGCTGATTTACAACAAAAACCATCTTTAGTTTTAGAAATGTTAGACATTTTAGAGAAAAATTTAGAATATGATAGTGTAGCAGCTTATCAAGAAAAAAGAAATGATCCGTTTTTTAAACGAATATTTTCTAATTTATTTTATAAACTTATTAATAAAATATCAGATGTGGAATTTGTACCAGGTGCTAGTGACTTTAGATTATTAAAAAGAAATATGGTTAATGCTATTTTAGAAATGAGTGAGTATTATCGCTTTTCTAAAGGGATTTTTTCTTTTGTTGGGTTTAACACTTATTATCTTCCGTATGTAGCAGATAAACGGGCTCGTGGTGAGAGTAAATGGTCATTTTGGGGGCTATTTAAATATGCGATTGAAGGTATTGTAGCTTTTACTACGACACCTCTAAGAATTGCAACTTTTCTTGGCATAATTATATCTGGTATATCATTTATCTATTTAATTATTTTAGTTACGCAAACTCTTCTTTTAGGAATTGATGTTCCAGGATATGCTTCAACTTTAAGTGCTGTTTTATTACTAGGTGGTATTCAATTATTTGCACTTGGTATTATCGGAGAGTATTTAGGAAGAACTTATGTTGAAACAAAAAGAAGACCTATTTACATTGCTAAAGAGGTTATTGATAACAAGAAAAAAACAAAATAAATATCATATAATGTACTAATTATTAATTTGACAAACATTAAAAAACTGCTATAATATTTACTAGTTGATGGCACATTATTCTAGTCAATTTTATTTATTGTGAAGGTGGGGCTAAAAATCCACTACAGGGCACATCTGTGAAGCTTTTGGTTCTTGCCTCTTACGCCCAGTTTGGGGTGGGAGCTGGAAGATAGGTTATTGGGCGCTCGTAAAGGCATACGACCACGTTCCAATTTCCGTTGAGGCCTGTTTAGGGAAAACCTGACAGGATTAAACCTACTTTATGGTTAGCGCTATAAGTAGTGTAGCCTGTCTTGAGTGGCTATAGGGGATAATCGTTCTATCTAAAAATCTTAGGCCAAAGATTTTTAGATATTGGGTTTGAAACTATATCTGCAAAAGAGAACTAGCTTTAAATGATTGGTGAGGAAAACTCCTAGAGTGTATATTGGCATAGGATTAAAGTGTGTACTAAGTGGTAATCGAGTCATATATTTGGCGACAATATATTGGTGTCTTTAAAGGGGAACCGCTATCATGGTAACGTGAAGTAGATGCCAGGGAAAACCAACTCGACCTAAGGCGCAAGATTTACTATGCTAATGGCCATCATTTCTTTTTATTTATTAATGAAAGGTGAATTATGAAATTAAATAAATCCCAAAAATTGGAGATCGAAAAATTTAAAAAACAAAACAAAAAAAGACAAATCGAAAAGTCAAATTATAAATGGGTAATACAGACAACCTTAATGGCTTTTATTATTTCTTTGATTTTTTCATTTATATCAGAAACTACTATTCCTAATGTTAATATTATATTGGGAATTGTTTTATTAATTACTTTTATTTTAATTGGTATTATTTTTGATATTATTGGAATTGCTGTTGCATCAGCCGATGTTAAACCCTTTCACTCAATGAATGCTAAAAAAGTAAAAGGTTCTGATATTGCTGTTGAATTAATTAAAAATGCTGCTAAAGTATCATCCTTTTGTAATGATGTTGTTGGTGATATTTGTGGAATCATCTCCGGATCAGCTAGTGCTATAATATCAGTTATTATATCAACAACAACACATATTAATATATTTGTTGTAACTTTAGTAACGACATCCCTAATCGCTGCTTTAACGATTGGTGGAAAAGCTTTAGGTAAAACTTTTGCAATTAATAAAAGTAATATCATAATATATGAAAGTTCTAAATTTATTTCATATTTTTATAAATTAAAAAAGTAATCATTACTCATATTAATAAATTTCACAAGTGTTTATTTCATTTTCCTAAGCATATACATGTTTGTATGTGTTTTTTAATAACTTGTTTTTAGTAAATTATTTTGTTGTGACATTTCTCAAAGTTATTATTTAACACATCCCCAAAACACTTGACACTAACGACGCATATTGATTGACAACATTCGACATCATTGATATAATATTTAGAGTAGTAAGGAGGTAACTTATGGTAAAAAAAGGGAAAAATCAATATTGGGGGTTTACATTAATTGAATTGTTAACCGTTATAGTAATATTAGGATTAATATTGTTAATAACAATTCCAATTATATTCAAGATT
>DUPI01000062.1 GCA_012838395.1 Mollicutes bacterium | reverse complement strand
ATGTGCAGTGAATTTCCCATACTAAAAACTAATATAAAAGAATTTGATTATTATATTCAAATTCTTTTTGCTTTTAAAATAAGTTTATAAAATTGTAAATTTATTTTAAAAGTTATTAATATATTGTTAGATTGTTTTAAAAAAAAATATATGATAGAATGTAAATATCATAGAAAGAAGGATTCAATGATTAGAAAAAATCATAAAGGTATTTTCATTGTTATATCAGGACCTAGTGGTGCTGGTAAAGGAACCGTTTGCAAAGAGTTAATAAAAACTAGTGAAAACTTATGGTTATCAGTATCTATGACAACAAGGGAACCGAGAGATGGTGAAACAAATGGTGTTGAATATTTTTTTGTTAGTAAAGAAGAATTTCAAAAACAAATTGATGAAGGTAATTTATTAGAATATGCTATTATTCATAGTAATCATTATTATGGAACACCTAAAGCTCTAATTAGCGAATATTTAAATGTTGGAATTGATGTTATATTAGAAATTGATATAAATGGAGCCTTACAAATTAAGGAAAATAATAAAGAAGCTTTGTTTATATTCATCTTACCACCAAGTATGGAAGAATTGAAAAATAGATTAATTAAACGGGGAACAGAAACCAAAGAAAAAATAATAGAACGATTTAAAAGAGGATATCAAGAAATTAATGAAATTACTAAATATAATTATGTGGTTGTAAATGATGAGTTAGATAAAGCAGTTGATAAAGTTAAAGCAATTATTACAGCTGAACGTTGTCGTGTAGATAGGATTGAAGAAGTGTTTTTAAACAACTCAGAAGAAGTTATTCATGAAAAATTAATTAGTAATAAAACATTTAATAATACAGATATTACTATTGATTAATATGTAAATGGGGTTATGATATATGAAGGTGTTGTATGATTTTACAATTAAAAATTTAAAGGAAAACAAAAAAAGAACAACCGTTACCTTTATTGGAATTGCTTTATCCTGTTCATTACTATTTGGAGTTGGCCTTTTTGCCTCGACTTATCGTCATAATTTAATTAGAGAAACAATAAGAGAAAATGGATCCCACCATATTGAGTATCGGGATATTGAAACTTCTAAACTTGATATTATCCAAAAGGATTATGATGTTAAAGAGGTTTTAATTGAATCAATAAAAGTAGCAGGAACAATAACCAAAAAAGATTATGATACGAACGTCGAAATTATTAGTTTAAATGTTAATTATAAAGATGTTCTTGACATACTACACGGTGATGTACCAACTGAAGATAATGAAATAATAGTTTCTGAAGAATTTGCAAGAGAACACGGAATTAAGTTACTTGATACCATAAATATTAATAATAAACGTGATAAACTTGAATATAAAGTGACTGGTATTTTTAAAATTCATAATGATTTTCAATATTACTATAAATCAAGATATGGAGCCCAAAAGATATATACTAATTTCGAAGTAGTGGAAGATAGTTATGTAAATGCCTACGTAACTTTAAGCTCAACCAAACATTCTTTTGCTAAATTAAATCTTTTAACTACTAAACTAGAAATGCCTTTTCCTGACATTGATCAATATAGTGCGAATGCCCATGTAACTGTTAATACCTCGTTATTAGTTTTTGATTGGGAAATAATTGATCTTGGAGTATTTGCTGTTTTATATCTATCAACCTTGTTAATTTTAGCAGTCCTTAGTTTGGTCTGTATTTTAATTATTTATAATTCATTTTCGGTAGCGATTACTGAACGAAAAAGGCAATTAGGGATGTTATCTAGTGTCGGAGCGACACCTGATCAAATCTTAAAATCAGTTTTGTTAGAAGCGGGTCTTATTAGTATAATTGCCATACCTGTTGGTTTCCTATTAAGTATTGGTGTGGTATCGATAGTGCTAACGGTTTTAAATATTATTTTAAAGCTTGTTATTATCGAACCCTTTGTTATTTCGATTAATCCTTTCTTTATGTTAATAGCCTTAACATTTATTGTTTTTACGATCTTCTTGTCTGCTTTATTCCCAGCGTATCGTGCTAGTGATGTAACACCACTAGAAGCTATTAAATTAAATAAAGATATACGAATAAAAAGGAAAAAAATAAAAACTAATAAATTGATATTTAAGTTATTTGGTATAGAAGGGGATATTGCTCATAAATTTATTAAACGTAATAAAAAAAGATATCGAACAACTACTGTATCACTTGTTATTAGCATTGTTTTATTCTTAACAGTCGCTACTTTTGTTAAAACATTACATAATGGTGGTGTTACAGTTTGGGGATCACATCAAAATTATGATGCTTATCTCGGTGTTGATGATTCTGATAAGCAAAGTGAAATTTTAAATAAAATTAAAAGTATTGATAGTATCAAAGATATTGTTTTGTATCAAGAACAATATTTGTTTATAGAAGAGATTAAAGAACAGTTTATTAATGAAGAATATTTAATATTTGATAAGTGGAATATTTCCAATAAGCGTAAATATATTAGAGTTATTTCATTAGATGATATTACTTATCAAAAATATAAAAAACAAATTGGACTAACCAAAGAACAACCAATTCTTGTTAATCATGGATATTCAACAATGTTAAATGAAGACAATGTGGTTGTAGTTAATGGTGATAATAAATATTTTCATTATGAAGGTCCTGTCTTTAAAGAAAGTGATGATTTAACTTTTAATTTTTGTCATTATGAAGGGGACTGGAATTTTGAAAAAATAACGGATTGTTATTATCAATTAACCGATTTTTATTATACAATTCCTAATCATTTAATTCCCGATAATTGGGATCCGGTAATTGTTGTTAATCAAAAAACTTATAATGAACTTTATAATAACAACTTAAAAGATGGGGGTAAAACCATACATTTAGGATTAGAACTTAAAAACCCTGCCAAATTTGACGAAGAAGTAAAAGTTATTTTTAATGACTATCCTGATATGTATTTTGGTTATAATAACCCACAATTAGAAAATCATAAAAATGAAATGATCGCAAGGGCTATTATCTTCGCCTTGTATAGTTTTAGTGCTTTTATTGCTTTAATTGGAATAACTAGCATTATAAATACTATTAATACTAGTATTAATTTAAGAAAAGTTGAGTTTGCCATGCTTCGTAGCGTTGGACAAACACCTGCATCTTTTAACAAAATGATTAGATTAGAAAGTATCTTTTTAGGGCTTAAATCCCTAATTTACGGACTTTT
>DUPI01000061.1 GCA_012838395.1 Mollicutes bacterium | reverse complement strand
TAAAACTATTTCTAAAAATAAATTTTAGTGCTATAATGATAATAGGAGGTATATGAATATATGAAAAAATATAATTTAATTAAAGTGCTAGGAATTACATTTTTTATTGCAGTATTATTAACTTGGATTATTCCAGCTGGACAATTTTCAGAAGGGACATTTCATTCAGAAGGAATAGCACCATTAGGAGTTCTTGATTTGTTTAGAACGCCATTAATTACTTTTGCTAATTTTATTCAATATGGAATGGCTTTTTTAGCAATTGGTGGTTTATATGGTGTTATGAATAAAACTGGAGTTTATTCAATTATTGTTGATAAAATAGTTAAAAAATTTAAAGAAAAAAAACAATCATTTTTAATTTTTACAATAATCTTATTTACTCTATTATCATCATTAGTTGGTATTAATATGTTACTATTTGTACTAGTTCCATTCTTTGCAACAGTATTATTGTTGTTAGGATATAGTAAAATTACATCACTTGTTACAACTGTTGGTTCTATGTTAGTAGGTGAATTAGGAGCTACATACAGTAGTAGTGTTAATACGCCTTTGAGATACTTTTTTAACATTAGCGTGCATAATGAAATAATTACTAGAATTATTTTCTTAATTATTATTGCTACTTTATTTGTGATGTTTGTTCTTCATTCTGCTAAGAAAGAAGTTACAGATGATGAGAAAAAAGGGAAACTTGACATACCCCTTTACAAAAAAAATGTTAAAAAAGATCGTACTCCATTGCCATTGATAATTGTTTGTGCATTTGCATTATTGCTATTATTAATTGGAATGTTTGATTGGGTATATTCTTTCGATATAAATGTGTTTAGAGAAATGCATCAATCAATTATGGAAGTTAATATAAATGGTTTTCCAATTATTTCTAATTTGATTGGATCAGTTAATTCACTTGGAAATTGGTCAATCTATGATTTAACACTTATATTAATAATGCTTAGTTTAGTGCTAGCATGGTTGTATAGTTTAAATTTAAAAGATACAATTGATTCATTTATAGCTGGTGCGAAAGAAATGTTACCAGTGGCTTTATATGCAACATTAGTTAACATCTTATTTTCAGCAATTTACTTTGGACAATCAGGTGGTGATATATTTACTACAATTTCTAATTTCCTATTAAATATTACTGAATCACTAAATATGGTTACAATGTCATTAGTATCGATAATTGGAAGTTTCTTTTACAATGATTTTATTCAATTTTCTAATGTATTAAGTTCAATTACATCAACTGTGTATGATAACACATTACTTTATCCTAAAATTGTACTTATTTTACAATTTATGCATGGATTAGTAATGTTTGTGGCTCCTACTAGTATTTTATTAATATCAGGATTAGCATACTTTAAAATTTCATATAAAGAATGGTTACAATACATATGGAAATTCTTAATAAAAGCATTATTAATTTCGATTGTAGTCTTAATTATTATGATGTTGTTTATTTAAAATATTAGAGAGTGATTTAATCACTCTTTTGTTTTGGTAAAATTTATAAAATTACTTTTAAATAATGTTGTTTTATGATACACTTAATGTAGATGGTGATATGGTACGGTTTTAAAAGAAACTAAAAACATGAAAAATGAAGCACTTGGTAGAGTATATGGTTTAGTTGTTAAGTTAAATGAAATTGTTAATAAATGCGTTTTAGGCGCTGAACTTTATGCTCATAGGGAGATTAAATGGAAATAAGTTTGTTTGATAAAAAATATAAGGTAAAAGTTGTCAAAAAAAACAATAAAAATACTTATATTAGAGTAAAATCAGATTTAACGATTCTAGTAACAACTAGCCCGTTTGTTACTAAAAGAGATGTTAAAAATTTACTTGAAAAACATAAAGACTTTTTAATAAAAAATATTATAAAAAAGGAACGTCAATTAGAAAATGAAAAAAAATTTTATTATCTAGGTAATAAATATGATGTAATTGTTTTTTCATCTTCTAAAACTGTTGAAATTGATAGTGAAAAAATATACACACCATCAATTGAAAAGTTAGAAGATTGGTGGAAAAAGCAAGCAAAAGATATTTTTAGTAAACAATTGTTATATAATTATCATAAGTTTTCTGAAAATATTTTTTTACCTAAATTAAAAATAAGAAAAATGAAAACAAGATGGGGTGTTTGTAATAGCACTAGTGGTACAATAACTTTAAATAGTGAATTACTAAGATATGAATTAGAAGTAATTGATTATGTTATTATTCATGAATTGGCCCATCTTATTGAACCTAATCATTCGAAAGATTTTTGGGCCATTGTTTTTAAATATTGCCCGAATTATAAAGAATTCAAAAATATTTTAAGAGAGTAGGAAAACATGAAAAGGGTATTGATATTTTTTATTATGTTATTAACATCTTGTCGTAGTAATACCGATCTGCTTTATTATAAATTAGTAGACCAATTAAAAGAAGTTAATATAAGTAGTTTAGATATTCCGTTTTCAATTGATATTTCAGTAGAAAAATTAACAGATATGGAACTGATCTATCATGTTATTATTGATGAACCTAAAATAGATGCTAAAGATGTTTCAGTCTTAGTAATTCATGATATCGAAACAGAAAATATTTTTCCGAGTTTAGGAATTATCGATGATAAAGTTGACTTATTAATTAACAATGAAAACAATTCGATTAAGGGAATTGCTTTAGTTGGCTATTTACCAATTGATATAGGAACTGAAATAAATTTTAAATTACGAATTGAATATAAAGATGATCAAAAGAATAAAAATATTGATTATTATCTTTATAAGACGACACTAATAGACATTGAATGATTATAAAATGTTTATGGTGATTATATGAAAGTAAAACTTTTTGATGAAGGACATGAAAAAGATTTAGAGACAGCAATTAATGGTTTTTTAAATGAATTAGAAGGAAGTGTTGTTGATATTAAATATCAAGTAACACTAGGTATTAGTGGTGAAGAACAGATATATTGTTTTTCAGCAATGATCATATATGAAAAATAAGGTGTGGTGTAATGAAAAAAAATAGTTTTTTAGAAGGAGCGATGATTACAACTCTTGGTATTATTATTTGTAAAATAATAGGACTATTATACGTTATTCCTTTTAAAAATATAATAGGTGAACAAGGGGGAGCCCTTTACGGATATGCATATTCGATTTATGCAATCTTTTTAAGTTTATCATCAAGTGGAATTCCTGTGGCAATGAGTAAAGTTATTAGTGAATATAACACATGGAAATATTATCACACTAAAGAAAGAGCTTATAAAATTGGTAGTTATATTATTATTGGTATTGGTGTTTTTTCTTTTTTAATTTTATTAATATTTGCACCTACTTTGGCCAAACTTATATTAGGTAACCTGGAAGGTGGAAACACGATAGAGGGGGTAACGTTAGTTATTCGAGTTGTTTCAACAGCACTATTAATTGTTCCGCTATTAAGTGTAACAAAGGGCTATTTACAAGGACATAACTTTATGACGGAATCAAGTTTATCTAGTGTTTTGGAACAGTTAACAAGAGTGGCGGTTATTATTTTTGGAAGTTTTGCAGCTTTGAAGGCTTTTAATTTATCGCTAGAAACAGCAGTTGGAATTGCCGTCTTTGGGGCAACAGTTGGGGCTTTAGTTGCTTACTTTTACCTGTTATATAAAATCAAAAAAAATAGGAATGCCTTAAAAAAAGACGAAGTAGTTACTCGTGCTGAAGCTAAAATAACAAATAAGGAAATTGTTTATAAAATTATTTCTTATGCATTGCCATTTATTATTATCGAATTAGTTAAATCAGCAAATTCTATGATAGATACTATGACAGTAGTTAATACTTTAGTTAATTTAGGTCATAGCCAAATTGCCGAAACAACAATCGGAGTTTTAAACGTATGGGCAAGCAAATTAAATATGATTGTTACATCTATTGCGCTGGGTATTACAATAAGTTTAATTCCTAATTTATCAAGTAGTTTTGCTAATAAAAATATGGAAGATGTTAGTCATAAAATAAATCAATCACTACAATTAATCTTATTTATTAGTTTACCAATGACTATTGGACTTGGCTTTTTAGCAAGACCAGTATGGACTGCTTTTTATGGTTATGATATATTTAGTATTAATTTGTTTGAGATATTTGTATATCAAGCCATAACATTTTCGATTTATTCAATTTTAATTGATTCTGCGCAAACACTAAATAATACCAAATTAGCACTAGGAACTTTAATTGGTAGTTTTATTAGTAAAGCCATACTAAATATACCAATGATGTATTTGTTTAATTATTTAAAAATAGGACCACAATATGCTCCAATAATAACGAATCTTGTAATTCATGTTGTGGCAATTTCTATACTACTATATTGTATTAATAAAAAGTATCAAGTTAATTATACTAAAACTTTTTATAATTCAATGAAGGTAATTTTATGCTCAGGTATTATGCTAATATCATTAAAGATAGTGAGTTTATTTTGGCCAATTAGTGCAACTACAAGAAGTAGTGCTTTACTAGAAATTGCAGTTTATTCTTTAATAGGTGCTATTATTTATATTGTTGCTACTTTAAGGAGCCAAACAATGAGTGCCATACTTGGCGATAATTTTATTAACAGAATAACAGGTATGATTAAAAGCAAAATAAAAAAGTAATTATATAATAATATAAGAAAAACTTATATAACAAAATAAAAGTCGATGTTAATGACTTTTTTTGTTGTTTAAAATTAATAATTAAAACACAAGATAATCATAGACTATAAAAGAGGAGAGTGTAACTATGTTTGGTAATTTTACAGAAGAAGCTAGAAAAGTATTAGTTGATGCTAAACAAGAAATGTATGAATTAAGACACCCTTATGTTGGAAGTGAACATTTATTATTATCTATATTAAAACAATTAGAAACGAAACTAAAGTTTAAAAACAGATGAAATTTAATAAAAATTATGTTATAATTTAAATGGTGATATAATGGTTAAAATAGATGACGTCTTACAAACTATTGACAATAATCAAAATTTGAGTTTGGAAATCAAAGAAAATTTTAAAGACTTACTTATTATTTATACACACAATACTAACAATATTGATCTTGAGACAATAAATACCAATATTGCTAGTTTAAAAATGGAAGTGTGTAGTAAGTATCTTATTAAAGAGCCTTTAAAATATATTGAACAAGACAACACTATGTATATAAATACATCTGAAATAGAAAAGGATCATGACTATCGATTTTTATTAATGCGTCAATTAATGTTAATGCAAACGTACAAAAATGATATCTCCAAACAAAGAAATAGTAATTTTACTCCAATTTATGAAGGGTATGCTTCTATTGGTGCGAATCTTTTTGTCGGAAATGATAGTTCTAATAACCTATACGAAGATGAGATAATCACCGTTAATCTTTTAGGACAAATTGTTGGAATTGAAAGTATTGAAGAATTATTTGTAAATAACAATTCTCAATTATTAGTTGATAACTTATCAAGATCAGGTAATGAGTTAGATGATATAAAATCGTTAACCGATATTATGAATTATAATGCAGCTGCTAGAGATAACTCGCGAGGAAAGAGCATGTTAAAAGAAATTCAACTTAAGTTGATTAATATGTTTGCTAATAAAAATGATAAAACTGCTGCTGATATTGAAAATTTTAGAACCCTTTTATATAGTAATAATAGTGTTTTTGAAAATGAAGCTCATAAATATGAAGACATAAATCAAGTATATAAAATATATGATGAGATAACTGCTAATATTCAGTTGTCCAATTCATCGAGTTCTAAAGTTATGTAAAATTTTTAGACATTAAAATATTGTAATTAAGAACTTCTTAAACTGTTAACAAAGTAACTTGTTGGCAGTTTTTATTTATTCTAAATATCATGCTTGTTGCATATAATTATTTGGGTGATTATATGGAATATAAAATTGGGGATTTGGTAACTAGAAAGTCATATAACCATGATGTTGTTTTTGTAATAACAGATATTGTTGAGGATAAATGTTATTTAAAAGGGGTTGATATCAGATTATATGCTGATAGTTTGGTTGAGGATTTAGAACCTTGTAAGGAAGGTAAAGATGAAGAAGAAGAGGATTATTTAAACCGGATAAATTCTATTGGATTTGAACACCGTGATGATTATTTTTATTTGCCAGGAAAAATTCTTCACATTGATGGTGATGAAGATTACTTGAATCGTTGTTTAAATTATTACAAAAAAAATAATATATGGGCGATTGGCATTTTAGAAAAAGAAGAAGAATTACCTTATAAGATAAAGAACTTATTAACGGAATATAATCCCACGATTGTAGTTGTTACGGGACATGATGCTTATTATAATCAAAAAGAAGGAGAAACATACAAGAATAGTGCTAATTTCATTAATTCAGTTAAAGAAGCTAGAAGGTATGAAAAAAGCCATGAAAAACTTATTATTATTGCTGGTGCTTGTCAATCTAATTTTGAAGAATTAATCAAAGCTGGTGCCAATTTTGCATCTAGCCCTAAAAGAATTAATATTCATGCTCTCGATCCCGCTGTTATTGCCTCTAGAGTAAGTTTATCTGATGTAACTAAAGATATTGATTTAAAAGGTATATTAGAAAACACAAAATATGGGATTAGAGGAATAGGCGGCGTTAAAACAAAGGGGACCATGTATGTCGGTTATCCTAGGTGATGGCATGTATATGACAATTGATGATGTTAAAACAAAATTAAACGAGCATATTGGTAATAAAGTAACTATAAATTACAATTTAGGTAGAAATAAGTTCGAACAATACGAAGCCACTATTAAAGAATTATACAATTATGTCTTTATAGTTGAGTTCGGTAATGAGATTAAATCTTTCTCTTATTCAGATGTAATTACAAGAACTATTAAAATTAAATTTTAAGAAATGTCAAAATTTGGCAAAAACACCCATTTTTCATTGCAATTAGAATTAATCTATTATATAATAAACTTGTAATTAATACTGAAGGGAGAGATAACTTGACAATAACATCTGTAAAAGTTCGTAAAATAGTTAAAGATGATTCACGAATGAAGGGTATAGCAACCGTTTTATTAGATGATTGCTTTGCTATTCACGACATAAGAATTATTGAAGGTGATAATGGTCTCTTTATTGCGATGCCTAGTCGTAAAACCCCAACTAATGAATATCGTGATATAGCACATCCAACTAACCAAGAAACACGCTCAATGTTTGAAGAGGCTATTATCAAAGCTTATAACGAAGAAAACTAAAAAAAGGAAACGAAAGTTTCCTTTTTGATTCATTATTTTTAAAACCTTGAATATACTTTAACAACAGCAGGAAATACTTATGGACAAGGTTATAACAACATCTTCATTTAATCATTCAATCACGCTGAATGAAAGAAAAAATATAGTTATATCAGGAGTGAAAAAAATAGACAGTTTTGATGATGAGGAGTTTTTAATGGAAACATCGATGGGATATGTAGCTATAAAAGGCGAAGGATTAGAAATAATTAAATTAGATACCTATCAAGGAAATGTATCTATTAATGGTAAAGTTCACAGTCTTACTTATATGGATGGCTTAAATAAAAAAGAAAAAGATGAAACTATTTTTGGGAAATTGTTTAAATAATGAGTTTAAGACTTCAAATTTTAACATTGAGTTATAGTTTTTTATATGGAATCTTTTTTTCGTTTTTATT
>DUPI01000060.1 GCA_012838395.1 Mollicutes bacterium | reverse complement strand
GTTATAAACTTAATAGCTTCTTCTTTATCCATATAATTATTTAAGTGATTTACTAAACTAACTAAGTCATTGTTAAAATAATACTTTTCTAACTCTTTTTTTCCGATTAGTAATTCAAGGAAACGAGCGACTCTAACCTCACCATCGTAGAACTTTGATTTTTTATTGAATAATCTTCTCGTTATTAAATCAGTATAGCCTTCATTAATTGCTTTTCCATAAGTTAAATTTTTGGTGTTGCTTTATCAAAATTACTTACGGATGCTCTTCCAACCTTAATATTATCAAAATCATTAATTATTTTTTTCTCACTTAGTTTTGATAACACATAAGTTGTACCTCCACTAGCAATCATGAATGGAGCAACATAATTAATAATAAGATTATTCATCAAACCGCCTCGTTGGCTGTTATTATATAGGTATTTCAAAAAATGTCAAATTTATCCACATTTGTATTATTAGTTATAGAGAAAATTGGGCTGTTTTAATTTTGGTGAGAATGTGATAGAATTAAAACATAGTAGTGAAGGGAGTATTCTTATGAGTAAAGACCGAAGAGATGGAAAGTACATTAAACCAGAAGACTCAATCCATGCAATTATGCCTTATTTAATGCCTAAAAGGACAGAGGCTGAAGTTTATTTACAAGATTCGATTGATGTTACTGAATTAAAAAAGTTTTTAGATGATAAAAACAAAAGTATTAACGATTATAAAATTACTGTTTTCCATGCATTTGTTACAGCAATATCAAAAACAATTTATAATCGACCGGTTTTAAACAGATTTATAGCCGGCAAAAGAATGTATCAGAGAAATGATATAACTATTTCATTTGTAGCTAAAAATAAGTTTGCTGATGAAGCTGAAGAACGATTATTAGTTTTAAAAGTTGATGAGGATATGAAACTAGATAAGATTTCTTCTAAAATATATAATGATGTAACAAAGGTTAGAAAAGAAGGTGGAAATTCAATTGATGATACTTTAAAATTTGTAACTAAGTTTCCTAGATGGGTGGTTACTTTAATCATGTGGGTATTTCGAAAACTTGATTATTATGATAAAGTGCCTAAATTTATAAGTAATGGTGATCCCAATTATACAACGGTATTAATTTCAAATTTAGGAAGTATTAAATCAAATCCCTGTTATCACCATTTAAATAATTATGGCACAAATTCAATTATTGTTACTATTGGTGAAATCAGGGAACAGTATATTACTGACAGTAAAGGTAATCTAAATAAAAGAGATGTTCTAGAAGTAGGTATTACGCTTGATGAACGAATTGGTGATGGCTTTTATTTTGCTAAGTCATTTAAGTTAATAAAACATATTATTGAAAACCCTACTTTACTAGATGAAGAAGTGAACAGGATGGTAAATTATGAAAAACAAAATAAAAAATAAAGAAACTGTAAAAACTCCATGGTATGGCTCTTATGGTGAGATGCCTAAAAATTTAGAATACAAAAACACATCATTGTATGATGCTGTTTTAGAAACAAGTCAAAAACATCCCGATTTAATTGCGTATGATTATTTTGGTGTTAAAAAAACATATAAAGAATTTATAGAACAAATAAATGAATGTGCGAAATCATTGAAAGCGATTGGTGTTAAAGAAAAGGATTCGGTAACTATTTGTATGCCCAATACACCAGAAGGAGTTATTGCTTTTTATGCCATAAATGTGATCGGTGCAACAGCTAATATGATACATCCTCTATCTAGTGAAAATGAAATAAAATATTATTTAACATTATCTGAGAGTGTGGCCCTTATTGCTGTTGATATAGCCTGGGAAAAAATTGCTAAAATTATAGATGAAACAAATGTTAAAAACACTGTTATTGCTTCAGTTAAAGATTCAATGCCATTTGCCTTAGGTGTGGGATATTGGGTTACTAGAGGACGTAAAGTTAAAAGACCAAAAACAAATGGTAAAACGATATCTTGGAAAAATTTTATTGAACTTGGTAAAAATTATTTAAAAGATTGTAATGCCCATTCAAAAGGTGAAGATCGAGCAGTTATTTTATATAGTGGTGGAACAACTGGTTCTCCTAAAGGTATTGTTTTATCTAATCTTAATTTTAACGCTTTAGCAGCCCAAGGAATTGCAGCCTGCGGTGGTTTAAAACCAGGTGATTCTGTTTTAGCTATTATGCCTATTTTTCATGGTTTCGGACTTGGTATATGTATTCATACAGTAATGTATTTAGGGGGAACGGCAATATTGCAACCCCAATTTAGTGCTAAAACATTTGATAAGTTATTAACTAAGTATCGCCCGAACGTAATTGCGGGGGTTCCAACTTTGTATGAAGCGTTACTTAGAAACAAAAGAATGAATAAAGTCGATTTATCATTTTTAAAAGTTGTTATTTCTGGTGGTGATTCATTATCAATTAGTTTAAAGAAAAGGATTGATAAGTTTTTAAAAGAGCATAATGCTAATGTCCAAGTCCGTGAAGGTTATGGTCTAACGGAGTGTGTTACTGGCACTTGCTTAACTCCAAATAGTGAATATCGTGAAGGTAGTATAGGTATACCTTATCCGGATACTTACTATAAAATTGTTAAACCAAACACTCATATTGAGGTAGAATATGGAACTGATGGTGAAATATGTTTGTCAGGACCAACAGTTATGATGGGCTATTTAAACGAGCCGAAAGAAACAACTCACGTATTGCGTCTTCATGATGATGGACTATTATGGTTGCACACTGGTGATTTAGGATGTATGGATTCTGATGGTTGGGTTTACTTTAAACAACGTATTAAAAGAATGATTATATCGTCAGGGTATAGTATTTATCCCCAACATATTGAAAACATTATTGATAATCACCCAGATGTGTTGACATCAACTGTCATTGGAGTAGATCACCCTTATAAAGTTCAAGTAATTAAAGCGTTTGTTGTTCTTAGAAATGGAATTGAAGCAACGGAAGAAGTTAAACAAAGTATTTATGAGCATTGTGAGAAAAATATTGCTAAATATTCAATGCCATATGAATTTGAGTATCGGGACTCGTTACCCAAAACCTTAGTTGGTAAAGTCGCTTATATCAAATTGATGGAAGAAGAAAACAATAAGGAAAGAGTAAATTAATTTATTCTTTTTTCTATCTTTAATAATTATTTCTTGGTATACTAATAGTAATATAAACTCATTATTGAATAGGAGAGTAAATTATGAAACCAGATAAATTATGGTATAAGGAAACAATTGAAGAAACTTTATCCTTTTTTGAAACAACTAAAGAGGGATTAACTGCTAATGAAGTTAGCAAACGTTTGGAAAAATATGGAATAAACACTTTACCGAAAGCTAAAACTAAAAATATTTTTCAAATATTTGTCGAACAACTAAATGATCCGATTATTTATATTTTAATTATAACGGTAATTTTATCGTTTATTATTGGTGAGACAATAGATGCTATTTTTATTCTATTAGTTATATCAACTGATGCTTTGCTTGGCACATATCAAGAATGGCGGGCTAATAGAAGCGCTCAGAGTCTTCAAAATTTAATCAAAGTTAATGTTAAGGTACTTCGTGACGGTGAAGAACAGGAAATTGATTCAGAACATTTGACCATTGGAGATATAGTTGTTATTGAACCGGGCTCTAAAATATCAGCTGATTTGCGAATTGTTGATTGTTATAATTTATCGATTGATGAATCAGTATTAACAGGTGAATCATTTGCTTCAGAGAAAATTAGTGAACCAATTATGGAAGAACTTGGAATTGCCGATCGAGAAAATATGGCTTATGCTGGTTGTTCTGTTATTAGTGGTCGTGGTCATGGAGTTGTTACTGCTGTTGGGCATGATACTGAAATTGGAAAAATTGCTTCCACAGTATTATTAAGTGATAAAACTAAGTCTCCGTTGATTATTAGAATGGAAAAGTTTACTAAACAAATAGGGATAGTAACTGCAATTGTTGCTTTATTAATATCAGTTTTGTTATATTACAAAGGATATGTTGCTAGAGAAATCTTTTTTACTGTTGTTGCTTTATCAGTGTCAGCAATTCCAGAGGGGTTACCGTTTGCCTTAACTCTTTCTTTATCCATTGCCTCTAGAAGAATGGCTAAAAAAAATGTTATTGTTAAAAAGTTAAATGCTGTTGAAAGTTTAGGTAGTTGTACCGTTATTGCTAGTGATAAAACAGGAACTTTAACGTTAAATGAACAAACAGCTAAAATCATTATGTTACCAGATGATTCAATATTTAAAGTTGAAGGCGTTGGATATAATGGCGATGGTCAGATAGTTTTAACTGGGGGAAATTCTGATCTAAGTTTTGCCAAAAAAGTTGGTGAGTTGGGATTACTTAATAATGAAGCGCATTTAGAAGAAAATAATGGTATTTGGGAAAATCATGGCGATTCAATAGATGTGGCTTTTTTATCATTAGCGCACAAATTAAAAATTGATGAAAATTTAAAAAACAATATTGTGGGTAAAATACCATATGAATCAGAAAATAAATATTCAGCAGTTTTTTATAAAGAAAACAATGATATTTGGTGCACCGTTAAAGGTTCTGTGGAAAAGGTCATATCCTTTTGTAAAACAATGGATGTAAATGGTAAAGAATCACCATTGGATATTAAGAAAATAAAAGAACAAAATGAAAAATTAGCGAGTCAAGGTTATCGTGTTATTGCATTAGCTAAAGGAATAAAAAAGGATTTTGTCGAAGCAGAAGGATACGATGATGATTATGTTCCTGCTTTAACTTTAATTGGGTTAGTAGGTTTTATTGACCCTATTCGTAAAGAAGCAACAGCTTCAATTAACAAGTGTCACGAAGCGGGAATTAAAGTAGTTATGATTACTGGTGATCATCCATTAACAGCTTTTGCTATATCAAAAGAGTTAGGAATTACGAATGATTACGAACAAGTTGCTAATGGCAATGATATTGAAAAGTATCTTAAAAAAGGACACTTAGAGTTTGATAAATTTGTCAAAAATAAAATGGTTTTTACTAGAGTGACGCCACTTCAAAAATTAGAAATTGTTGAATCATATAAACGAATGGGAGAATTTATTGCTGTTACTGGTGACGGAGTCAATGATGCGCCGGCTTTAAAGGCTGCCAATATTGGTATCGCCACAGGTAGTGGTACTGATGTAGCTAAGGAAACCGGTGCAATGATTATTGCTGATGATAACTTCTTATCAATTGTAGCAGGTATTGAAGAGGGACGAGTTGCTTATAGTAATATTAGAAAAGTTATATATATGCTCTTATCTTGTGGGATTGGAGAAGTTTTATTTGTTATTTTATCTATTTTATTTAATTTGCCAATACCGCTTGTTGCTGTTCAGTTACTATGGCTTAATTTAGTAACTGACGGTATTCAAGATATCGCACTTTCTTTTGAAAAGGCTGAGGACGGAATTATGGAAGAACCACCACGACCACCAAAAGAAAAAATTTTTAACAAACGCTTAACGGAAGAAACCTTTATAGCGGCATTTGTTATTGGAATTATTGTCTTTGTTGTTTGGTATTATTTAATTAATCATTTAAACTTAGAAATACATTTGGCCCGTAGTTATATTTTATTATTAATGGTTTTCATTCAAAATGTCCATGTGTTTAATTGTCGAAGTGAAAAGAAATCAATTTTTAAAATGCATTTTAAAAGTAATCCTCTTATTTACGTTGGAATAGGTGCGACTTTACTATTACATTTAATAGTAACCGAAACAGTACTTAGTAAGTTTTTAAAAGTTGTACCGATACCAATAGAACACATAAAATATATTTTCTTAATGTCTTTACCAATTTTATTGGTCATGGAGTTGTATAAAAAAATTAGAAAAGAGTCTTAAAAAAGGAATATATATATTGTTTTAATAGTCAAAACATAGTAACTATATAATCATAAAAAATATGTGTAAATTTAAGATGGAGGATATAAATATGAAAAAAATAGTTTCTAATATTTTATTGTTCGTTCTATACAGTTGGGCAATTGTCTTCACTATTGGGTCTTTGGTAATGATTGGTGAAGACTTTTTCGGAACAATATTTTTTGGTATAATTTCTTTAGCATTTTGGATTCCTGCTCTTAAGAAAACACCTAGAAAAACACCAGAAGAAAAACAATAACAAATATAAAAG
>DUPI01000059.1 GCA_012838395.1 Mollicutes bacterium | reverse complement strand
TGTCCTCAAGAAGAAGACTATAACGACGCTGTTAAAGTATGCCAAAAGTTAAATATACCTTTGCATCGAGTTGATTTTGTTAAAGAGTATTGGGATTATGTATTTACTTATTTTTTAGATGAATTAAAAAAAGGAAGAACTCCTAATCCTGATATTATGTGCAACAAATATATTAAATTTGATATGTTTGCTAAAGAAGCAAGAAAGTTAGGTGCCGATTATATTGCAACCGGACATTACGCTAGAATAAAAGATGGTAAATTGTTACGAGGAGTAGATCAAGATAAAGATCAAACTTATTTCTTATCTCAATTAAGTAATGATCAATTAAAAGATGTAATATTTCCGGTTGGCGAATTAACTAAAACTGAAGTTAGAGAAATAGCTAAGAAATATGATTTAATTACGGCAACTAAAAAAGATTCAACTGGTATTTGTTTTATAGGTGAAAGGAATTTTGCAAAATTTTTAAAAAATTATTTGCCGCATCAACCAGGAAAAATAGTTGATATTGAAACAAATGAAATATTTGGTAATCATAATGGTCTTATGTATTATACTATCGGTCAACGAAAAGGTTTAAATATTGGTGGTAGTTCCGATAAAATATTTGTTGTTGGTAAAGATTTATATAATAATATTTTATACGTTGCTAGTGGAGATGAGAATAAATATTTATATAGCGATGAAGCACTTATTGATACTGTTAATTGGATAAGTGATAACAAAGTAGATGCTTGTACAGCCAAATTTAGATATCGTCAACAAGATATTCCAGTAACAATCAACTTTACAGACGACAACAATATTATTGTTAAATATCCTACTTTAGCTAAAGCAGTAACTCCAGGACAAGCATGTGTTTTTTACATGGGGGATGAATGTTTGGGCGGTGGGATAATTAAGGAAGTTCGAAGAGCAGGAGAAAAAATAAAATTTTTATAAAATAATTAACTAAACACTCAATCGTTAATAAAGAGAGTGTTTTTTCATAACTATTTTTTTATACTATACTATTACTTTACACTTGACAATTGACATAAAAGTGATAAAATGTTAATAGGAGGGTTTAAATTATGGAGAGATTAAATGAAATATTATATGAATTAGGTATTACAAAAGTTAAATTAGCAAAAATTTTAGGTGTTTCTAGACAAATGATTTATAACTATCTTGAACTGGATGACTTAAATAAATGGCCTAAAGATAAGAAGGTTTTAATTTTAAATTTATTAGACATTAAATCACCTGATGAATTGAATGATATTAAAGTAGATACTGATTATATTATGAAAGTTGAATCAAAAATAAATACACTATTTGTTGATAACAACAAACTTAATCACATACCAACTAATGATGCTCTTTTTGCGGGAATAGGGAAGAAGCAAAAAGAAATTATGACCGATATTATTGCGTTTATGAGGGAAAAATTTGATGATAATAATGATATGGTAACATATAACTCATTTTTATATTTATATCATTTTTTACAAACTATGCAAGTTTCACCCGAATTAAAATATATGTTAGCATATGTATCAAAAGCAGCTGGTTTTACTAAGGCAAAAGAATTTGTTTTTGATGAAGATGAACAATTTGTTTTTGAAAGTATCATGTTTTCAGCTATGACTTTATATATTGGTGGTGGCACTTCAAAATCCAAATTAGCGGAATCACATCGTCGTTTTGTTAAACAAATTGAACAAAAACGTGAGGAAAAAATGAGTCGTACATTAGAGTTAAACTCAGCTAAAATCCAAGCGTTAAGAGAACTCGGATATAACGAGATTACTGAAAAGAATGCAGCAGAAGTATTTGAAAAAATGGCCGAGATCCAATCTAGAAAGGTAGCAGTATAGACCTATTTAATTGGGTCTATTTAAATTAACAACAACTTCCGATAATGTATATTATGTTGTATTAAGTG
>DUPI01000058.1 GCA_012838395.1 Mollicutes bacterium | reverse complement strand
GATTTTTTTAGTAATGTGGTGAATTTATCCGTGTTATAATTATATTGGATGGTGAGTATAAATGAAGTATTTTGTGGTGTTGGTATTTAGTTTTATTTTACTATGTTCTAATAGTTTAGCTAGTACGTATAAAATAGAAGTGCAATTCTTTAGATGTGTTGATGGTGATACCGCTAAAGTTATTATTAATGATAAAGTAAAAACCGTTCGTTTTTTAGCCATAGATACACCTGAATATACAAGAGCCAAGGAAGATTATGGTAAAGAAGCAGCTGATTTTACTTGTAAGAGATTAAAAGGTGCTAAAACCATTGAATTAGAACTCGATTCTAATAGTGATGAATATGATCGGTATAATCGCTTATTGGCTTGGATTTGGGTTGATGATGTTTTACTTCAAGAAGAAATAATAAAATCAGGTTTAGCTAAGGTTGCCTATTTATATAATGATTATAAATATACACAATTATTATTAGAACAAGAAGAAGTAGCTAAAACAAAAAAAATAAATATTTGGGCAAATAAAAAAACAGTTAATGTTGATAATATAATTAATACTGTATTAATTTTGGGCGTTATAATTGGTGTAGGTTTTGTTATTATAAAAAAATATAAGTTAGAAATTAAAAAGAGAGCAGGGCTTTAATGACAGAAGAAGAGTTAATTAGGAAATTTTTATAAAGTAGTTGTGATATTACTAAATATCAGGGTAATATTTCTATTGTTAATACTGATGAAAGTAAATTTATTGATAAAAGTAAACGAGCAATTGCCACAACAAGAACCTGATATTGCACTAACTTATTAGTTTATAGTAATGATTCGGCCTACTTAACTCATATGTATCCGTCTGAAACTGTTGGTATAAATAATAATTTTGATAAAAGATTGAGTGAATTATAACAACTTCTTGAACGTTATCAACCAGATGAAATAAATGCTTTAATATCACTTGGTATTTTTAAAGCTAATGATGGTAAACAAGCTTTTCATGATTTAACTCATCTTTATAATAAATTAAATACATTGGGAAAAAATTGAGCAAGGTTAAAGATTAAATTGAATTTATTACCTGTTATGCAAAGTAAATATTTATTGTTTGATTTAGAAAACTATTTACTATACATTGATAATTCCAACAAAGAAGTTATTGATGTTAATTTGTTCCAAGAAAAAGCAATAAAATTAACTAAAGCAGAAAAAAACAAATAAAAAATTTGACTATTAAAATAAAAACACTTATAATATAAGCGAAAATAAATATAATTTTAGAAAGAAAAGGTATGTAATGAAAATTAGAATTAATGAAACCATGTTATTTCAGTCAAAAAATAATGTTGAATTTAAACTGCTGGTTGCATCAGATTTCCATTATAACAAGAAATTTAAACTTAATATTTTTAAGGAATTAGAAAAAATAGTAGTTGATGAAAGACCAAATTATTTGGTTATACCTGGTGATTTGTTATCTTCTTCTGCTTTGAACTATCATAATTTATCTGAATTTTTAGAGTTTTGTAGTAAGCACAATAAAGTAATTATTTCTCTAGGTGATACTGATTTTGAAAATCGAAAACGTAATTTTACTTGTAATTTAGATTTTTTTAATAACTTAGAAAAAAAGGGAAATATTAAATTATTTAGAGAAAATAATAATCATAGTTATCGTTTTGATGATGTTATGTTTTATGGATATAGCCCAAACATCAATCCTGATAACTCTTCAACCAAACAATCACAACTCTTTAAATTAGGCCTTATTAATTATTTAATAGGAAGAAGTGTTGATAAAAAATTATATAATGTGTTATTAACTCATGATGCTCGAAGTATTGTTAAAAATAAGGAAGAATATCAAAAGTATATTTTAAACGATATTGATTTAGTAATTAGTGGTAATCAAGGATTAATTCCATTAGATAGGTATAATCGTTTAGATGAAACAATATTGTTGTCATCTCGTGGTATTAAATCAATTAATCAATTAAATATACCTGAAGTTGATGTAATACAAGTGAAAAAATTAATAAAAAGGATGGAAGAACAAAAAAATGTTCGTCCATCTTTTTAATTGTAAATACATATACTTAACCGGGAGTGATAAAATGCCAAAAATAGAAATAATTGATAAAGTTTACTTCTATAAAAGTGTAAAAATAATTATTGTGATGATTATATGTGTGCTTCTTGGTTTAATTATTGGAAAGGGTTGGTATAAAAAAATTAAGTATCTTTTTAAAATAAAAAAGTAAGAACTATGATATAATGTTTAATATATCGGAGGTAGTTATGAAATTAATAATTGATGCTGATGCTTGTCCAAGTATTCCATTGATTGAAGAAATTGCTAAAGAACATAAGGTAGAAATGTTTTTATATACTGACTTTAACCACAATATTAAAAGTGAATATGCTAAAGTCATTGTTGTTGACCAAGGCTTTCAAAGTGTTGATATGCATATTGTTAATGTTGTAACAAGAAATGATCTAGTTATTACGGGTGACTATGGCTTGGCTTTAATGTGTTTAGCTAAAGATTCAGTAGTGATTCATCCCAATGGAGTTATTTATAATAATGAAAATATTGATAAAATGGTGTTTGAACGCCATATATCTAGTCTAGCAAGAAAAAGAAATAATAGAATAAAAGGTCCTAAAAAAAGAACAAAAGAAGATGATGTTTTATTAATCAGTAATTTGGGTAAAATATTATCAAATAAATAATTTTATGATATACTTATATAGTGTGAAAGAGGTAGATTATGTACGATAAATTAATTTTAGTATTAAAGGGTGTAATTATTGGAGTTGCTAACATTATACCGGGTGTTAGTGGGGGAGCATTAGCTATTACTTTAGGTTTATATGAAAAATTAATTACTGCCGTTAATACTTTTTTTAAAGATTTCAAAAAAAATATTATGTTTTTATTTCCATTTGGAATTGGTGTTGTAATAGGTTTTTTATTAGTTAGTCGCTTACTTGTCTTTGCTCTTGATAATTATCCAGTTCAAACTAATATATTTTTTGTGGGATTGATATTGGGTGGATTACCAATCTTGTTTAATAAAGTCAAAAGTAAAGATAAAAAAACATCAAATTTTTTAATTTTATTATTAATTGTTACTTTATTAATTGGTCTAACTTTTATTGAAGGAGGAAATAAAGCGGTTTCTTTTGAAAGTATGGTTGCTTTTGATTATTTCAAATTATTTATCGTTGGTATTATAGCTGCCGTTACAATTGTTGTTCCCGGAATTAGTGGTTCATTAGTTTTAATGATATTAGGTTATTATCGTCCACTTTTAGGTATGATTAACAGTTTAGCTAGCTTTTACAAATTGAGTTTTAATCAATTATTTAATTATGGTCTTGTCTTGGCACCATTTGGTATTGGGTTAGTATTAGGTGTATTATTGATTGCCAAATTAATTGAATATCTTTTAAAACATCATGAAACAACAACTTATTATGCCATTATCGGATTTGTAATAGGATCAATATTTTTGATATTACAACAATTACTAACATATAATTTAACAGCAATAGTAATTATATCAAGTTTAGTATTTGGTGTTATAGGATATATTATTGCATCTTTTTTAGGGGAAGGTTGAAAAAATGTTGGGAGTTATTATTTTAGGTATTGTTCAAGGAATTGCGGAGTTTTTACCAATCTCTAGTTCCGCGCATTTGATTATATTTAGAAATGTTTTTAATATAGGTAGTAATATTACTAATGAAATAGCATTATCTTTCGATGTGGCCTTACATTTAGGGACGCTATTGGCTATTATTGTCTATTTTTTCAAAGACTTTTTAAACATGATAATAAAAGGTTTAACTAAGGGAATAAAAGATCAGGAAGGTAAAATATTATACTTTTTAATTTTAGCATCCATACCTGCAGCACTAGCTGGATTATTATTTGAAGATGTTATTGAAGAATTAATAAGAGGCAATTTGGTAATTATTGCTATTGCTTTAGCGCTAATGGGAATCATTATTTACTTAGTAGATAAAAGTCAACCAGAAGAAAAGGAAATTAGTGATCTAACTATTAGTGATGCTTTATTAATTGGAACTTCTCAAGTGTTTGCTTTAATCCCTGGTTTTTCGAGATCGGGAACAACCATTGCTACCGGAAGAATTGTTAATCTGAAACGAGAAAGCAGTGCTAAATTTTCTTTCTTTTTATCAGCACCTGTTGTCTTTGGAGCGGTTATTCTAACTTTACTAAAATCAGAAACCATTAATATTATTAGTTCTAATTTATCAATTTTTATTGTAGGTATTTTAGTATCTTTTATTGTAGGTATTTTAACAATAAAATATTTATTAATGTATCTTAAAAAACATGATTTCAAAATTTTTATGTGGTATCGTCTTTTACTCGCACTTGTAGTAATAATTTCATTATTTTTTTAACTTAGAAAGTGATGTAAAATATTTCATTGTGGCTAATGATGAAAAATATAAAATTTATTTTTTAAAAATGCCTCAACTAGTATTGATGGTTGTGAATATGACTTGAAAAACAAGAAAATAATAGATGATTCTCTTGGTGAAGAAAATAATATCGAGAAAGCAACTCAATTAAAACAGACCTTTGAAGAACAGTTAAATATAAGGATTGATGATTTAGAACATATTAAGGATAACTTAAATTAAGAAGGAAGATACAAGTTATCTTTTTTATTGTTTAAAAATGGTTTATATAATATAATGGATATAGGAAGTGGGTGGCTTGATGATTAAATTTTTAATTAACAAAGTCAATGAAACTAATAATAATGATATAGTAAAACAAGTTCAAACCGACGAAACAATTATAATCACTTCAAGTAGTAAAGTTGTTGAATATAAAAAGTTTTTTAATAATTATAGTAATATTCGTGTTGTTGACTTAAAAACCTTAATTTATCAAATATATCAAAACAATATAAATGGACTACCAATTTTAAATAAAGAAAAACAAATATTATTTTTTATTAAGGCTATTAAAGAAGCAAAATCTGATTTAAATTATTTAAGTAATCATTCATTTGATATGATTGATGATTTAATTAATATTTATCAAAATGAAACTAATTATTTATTAGTAAAAAACACTTATCAAACAAATCTGATTCAAGATATTGAATTAATTATAAATAAATATAAAGTAACCATTAATAACCAATATATAGATGAACAGATGTTATATAAAGAAGTTTTAGAGTTTTTAAAAAACAATAAAATATATAATAATACTAATATAGTTATTAGTGATATTTATTATTTTAATAACATTAAAAAAGAGCTAGTTAAAACCATAATTACTAATAGCAAGAATGGGTATTTATACTTTTTAACTGATAAAGAAATTCCTGGTTTTGAAATTCATTCAGACAGTTTTAATTATTTTAAAAATTCTTTTAAAGGCAATTATGAATTAGAACAATTAAGTAATAATTCTAACGCTGAAAAAGACTTTATCGTTAATAACTTATATCGTTTGGATTATGAAGTATATCCCAAAAGTGATTATATTAATCTTTATGGTGCTAGTGATTTATATGATGAAGTAATTTTTGTGGCTAATCAAATAAGTAATTTAGTTAGAGAAAAGGGGTATCGCTACTCTGATTTTGCTATAGTATCTAATTCTATTACAGACTATGAAAATTATTTTGATTTAATCTTTAATGATAATAATATTTCTTATCACAAAAAAGCTAATATTAATCATAATTTTTTTGATTATATTTTAAGATTATTAGATATTATAAATGAAGGTATTAGTAAAACAAACTTAATAAATATTTTAAAAACAAAATATTATAAATTAACTAATAATCAACTTAATCAAGTAATGGAAGTTATTGATAGTAACGAAAAGTTGAATTTAGAAGAATTAGATTCAGGTTTAAGATCTTATATTTTTGATAATATATTAAAGCCTTTAAATATTAAGGAAAATATCAATGCCACTGAACTGCTTACTCTTATTTATAATTATTTAGAAACCTTTAATATTCCTCAACTTATTAATCAAAACAATCGTGATACATGGGTCTCATTTGTTAAAATATTAGATAACATTTCTTTTGTTTATAATGATGAGCCTATTTCAATATCTGATTTAAAAGACGCTTTAACATACTTTTTTAATAATGTTAATGTGCAAGATTATTATTTAGATGAAGTGTTGGTAGGGGATACTACTATTATAAATTCTTTGAAACCAAAAGTAGTCTTTTTTATAGGTGTTAACGAAGGAGTAGTTCCTAATCGAGAAGCGAGTAATATTTTATTAAACAAAACTATGTTAGAAAAGTATTATCAAAATTATCCAAAATTTAATAATATTCTAATTGATAAATTTAACACCTTTTACACGATTATTTGTCCCAATGATAAAATATTCATAACGTATTATAAAATCTCTAAAAACGGTTCTAAAACAAATCCAGCGCCACTTATTAATAAGATTAAAAGTATGTATAAAGAATTAACTGTTTATACTAAAGAAAACTTAAATAATTCTGTTAGTCTGCGCAGTTTAACTTATAATCATTATTTAACTAATGCTAATATGGAATTAAAAAACTATTTAAAAACATATTTTGCTAATCACCCGGATTATCAAAAATATAATAAATTAATTGCTTATACTCCTAGTTTTTATGATGTCGATAATGTTAATTTAAACGATATTAAACAACTATCCCTTAGTCCTAGTTCTATGGATATTTATAATTATTGTCCTTTTCAATATTTTTGTAAATATATTCTTAAACTAGATAAAAAAGAAAGTTTTAAATATGATAATCGGATTGTTGGAACTTATATTCATTACATGTTTCAAAATTTAATTAGCAATTGTGCTACTAAAGATAATATTATGGGTTTATTAAATTTTTGGAAACAAGAGTTTATCAAACAAGAAAACATAAATTTAACGGCCACAATTAATTATCTGTTTGATAAATTAAATAATAGCATTTTAAAATTATGGCCTCTTGTTTATGATGAGATTAATAACAATAAATTTGAGCCAAGTGAATTAGAACTTAATTTATCAACTTCAGCTAACTTTCCCCCTGTAGTTTTAAATTATAAAAATATACCTATATATTTAAGAGGTTTTATTGATCGTGTTGATTTATATAATAATTACGTTCGAGTAATTGATTATAAAACTGGCTCAAAAGTAATTAATTTAAATGATATCGCCCATAAATTAAATCTCCAATTATTCATTTACTTACTTTTTATTAAACATTCTAAACCAGATTTATTACCTGCAGCAATGTTTTATATGCCATCTTTAGTTAAATATGAAGAAGCAGAATTTAACCCTCAACATTATCGCTTAACTGGGATGTTAATTGACAATAAAGATGTGATTGATGGATTAGGGGGCGAAAATATAAACACTTATATTGATGCCTATACGAGACAGAAGTTTAAAGATACTGTTTTAATAAGTGAGCAAGAAATGGATGAAATGTTAAAATTTACCAAAAAAGCCATTATAAAAACAGCTAGTAATATAATAGATGGCCATATTTCTATTTCTCCACTCAAAGGTAAGGATTTATGTAAATACTGTCATTATCAAGCAATTTGTGGGATTGAAGAAGGTAGCCAAAATTATCGAAAATTTAAAAAATATAGTAAAGAAGAAATTTGGGAATTGATTCGAGGTGAGATAAATGAAATGGACTGATGATCAAAAATTAGCAATTGAATCACGCGGTGGTAAAATCATCGTCAGTGCAGCAGCTGGTAGTGGGAAAACAGCGGTTTTATCAGCCCGAATTATTGATTATATAATTAATGGTGGTAGTGTTGATAAATTATTAGTCGTTACTTTTACCAATTTAGCAGCCGGTGAAATGAAAGAACGAATTAGAAAAAATATTAATCAAGCTGTTCAAAAAGATCCGAACAATGCCCATTTACATGAACAATTATTATTAGTAGACCTAGCACAAATAATGACCATGGATGCTTTTTATAATAAATTAATTAAAGAAAATTTTATGTACTTAAATATTTCGCCTAACTTCAACATTATTGATGAAATTGAATATAAAGTTATTAAAAATAATGTGGCTAAATCATTAATTGAAGAGCTATTACATAATAACTCTAAAATAATTGAAATATTAGACAATTTTTGTAATTATAAAGATGGTACCACAATTGAAGAATTATTAATTAATTTTAATGATTATCTTAACAAAATACCTAATTCAGACATTTGGCTAGATAAACTTTTAAATATTTATAATATTAATGACTTTAATAATAGTATTTGGAGCAATATTCTATATCAAGAACTGGAAAGTGACTTCACAGGATATAAAAATTTATATTTAGACATGTTAGAAGAAATTAAACTTGATGATGTTTTATTTGATAAACTTAATTCATTTATTAATAACGAATTAAAACCATTTCCTGAAATTATTGCAGCAACCCAGCAGAAAGATTTAAGTATGGTAATTAATTTAATTAGACACTTTGAAATGAAAACATACCCGAGAATAACAGGCTATGCTGATCATCCTACTTCAGTTAAATTTAAAAATATACGTAATGAATTAAAAAAGGTAATTAAAGAATATAACAATTTTTTAAAGTTTGGAGACACTTTTAAAGAAGATATAAAAAAAATTAATATAATTATTAATGAATTAATTAATGTTACTAAACTTTATCGCTTAAAACTAAAAGAAATTAGAGAAAAAAATAATTTTTATAGTTTTGATGATATTCCTCATCTAGTACTCAAACTATTAGTTAAAAATTATAACTTTGAAACTGGTGAAGTTATAAAAACAGACATAGCCAAGAGTATAGAAAATATGTTTGATGAAATATTAATCGATGAATTTCAGGATACCAACTTGGTGCAAAATTTAATTTTTTCCAGTTTATCTAAAAATGATACTAATTTATTTATAGTCGGAGACGTTAAACAAAGTATCTATGGTTTTAGAAGTGCTAGACCAGATTTGTTAATTAATGAAAAAAACAGAGCATCTAAATATAACTTTCCTAAATTAATAAATTTATCTAAAAACTTTAGAAGCCGAAAAGAAGTATTGGATTTTTCTAATTATTTGTTTTCTAAAATAATGAGAACTTCCTATGGTGATATTAACTATGATGAGAATGAAGTTTTAAACTTAGGTGCTAATTATTTAGATAATGATACTAATGGTGTAGAACTTCATTTGTTAACTGAATTATCGGAAAATAGTGATGATGATGATTTATCTAATCAAGAAAAAGAAGCTACGCTTATTGTTAGCAGAATTAAAGAATTATTTAAAAGTAATCACCAAGTATTTGATTCATCAAAAAATCAATACCGCCCATTAAGACAAAGTGACATCGCTATTTTATTAAGATCTCCTGGGGATTTTGGTACTATTTTAAGAGATACTTTAGTAAACAATGGAATTGATGTTTATACAGATAAAACACCAATTTATTTTAATAACTATGAAGTTAAATTAGTTATTGCTATGCTTAAAATTATTGATAATCCTTACGATGAAATTTCATTAACAGCAGTAATGAGAAGCCCATTATTCGCCATTGAACCTGGTTTACTAATGGAAATAAGAAAGTATAACGAAAAAAATAATTTATATAATAATTTATTTAAAATGAGAAACAATTCCTTAATCGATAATTTTTTAAATAAATTAACAAGTTACCACTCCCAAGCTTTAAGTTTAAATATAAATAAATTATTAAATTATATATATAATGACACTAAAATAATGGCAATCATGAGTTCTCTAGATAATGGAGAGGCTCGCATTAAAAATCTTTTAGAGATGGTTAATCACGCTAATAATTATTTGGAAAACAATACTAATAATTTACATGACTTTATTGTTTATCTTGACACACTAATTGACAACAATTATAGTCTAGAGGGTGTCAATCCAGCATCGGAAAAAGACAGTGTTTTAATAACAACAATTCACAAATCAAAAGGATTAGAATTTCCGATTGTTATATTACCTCGACTTGATAAACGATTTAATTTTGATGATTTGAGTAAAGACATCTTATTAGATAATGATTATTATTTAGGATTTAAACTTCGTGATCATCAAGCTTATGGAATTAATTCTAATTTGATTTTTGAATTAATAAAAAAAGAAAAGAAAACAAAACAATTATCAGAAGAACTGCGTGTTCTTTATGTCGCTCTGACGCGGGCAAAAGAAAAATTAATCATGACTGGTATTGTTAAAAATATTAATAAAAAGATTAATTATATTAATAGCTTAATTGGTAATGATAATGTTATTTCACTCGTTTATTTAAAACAAGTTACAAATTTATTAGATTGGATATTACCTGTTGTTATTAAACATAATAGTAGTAAGGAATTGCAAGAAATAACTAATATCGATACTAAACTTTATAATGATACCCTTAATTTAAAAACTTATATTCAAGATTTAAATGATATCATCATCGAAGAAAAAAACATTAAAAGTGAAGAAATTAATAATATAAATAAAAAAGATATTAGTGATATTCTTGATTATGAATATCCATATCCCCTAACCAATTATAAAAGCAAAATGAGTGTAAGTGAATTAAATAGTAAAACCAATTATGTAATGAAGCCAATATTTATAGATAAAAACCAACAATTAACCGTTGGTACTGTGTATCACAAAATATTGGAACATTTAGAATTTATTGAATATGATTTTAATTCTTTTAAAGATGCAATTAATGATTTGATTACCAAAGGCAAATTGACGGAAGAGGAAATCAATTTAATTAATTTAAATAAAATATATAATTTTTTTAATAATCCATTATATCTAAATATTATTAAAAATAGTCAATTAGAAAAAGAATATCCCGTTTCTTTTACCGTTAAAGTTAAAGAACTTGATTTAGAATCTAATTTAGAAGATGAATTAGTAATCGATGGAATTATTGACTTGGTTTCTCTACTAGATAATGATTATTATTTAATTGATTATAAAAGTGATGTTGTTAGCAATGAACAAGAGTTAATAGATAGATATAAAAAGCAATTAGATTTATATGAATATGCTTTAAAGAAAAGGATAACTGGGACTATTACCAAATACTTATATTCTTTCCATTTAGGAAAATTTATAAAATTATAAAATTTGGTATATAAATTAAATAGTTGTATATAATAGTAATGTCACAAGTTAGTGACATTAAAACCCTACGTGATAGATGCGTAGGGTTTTTTTGTGTTAACATTTGTTTAATATTTAAAAAATAGATAATAATTAATTCATTATAGTATTAAATTACCAATTTTAGCCAAATTAATACAAATGCAGTATTTATCTAAATTTTTAGAAAGTAAAACAGGAACAATGTATAAATTAGTAGATGAAAGGGGACTTGATATGTTAAAAAAAGAAATAAGGGTTTTACATTAATAGAATTATTGGCTGTAATCTTTATAATAGGTATTATTTCAATAATTACAATACCAACGCTTGGATCGTTAGCTTGTTGGTATGAATATAGTAAATTATATCTAAAATTTGGTGCTGATACTGGAGGAAGTGGAGTAGACCATATATGTGCAACCTATAACCAAGTTAATAGATGTACAGCTCTTGGTTCAGGAAGTACTACCATTTCGTTTACTACATCAACACCACCAGGAATTATAACTTTAACATCGCGTATTGTACATGATAAAGCAGGAAACAAAGTTTCAGGCTCTTCGATATTATGTGCAGTGAATTTCCCATACTAAAAACTAATATAAAAGAATTTGATTATTATATTCAAATTCTTTTTGCTTTTAAAATAAGTTTATAAAATTGTAAATTTATTTTAAAAGTTATTAATATATTGT